>JASMAO010000157.1 GCA_030754315.1 SAR202 cluster bacterium | reverse complement strand
TGTTCGATAAAGTCACCCTGAACGGCGAGGATTCCTATCCTAGGCACATTACCATCCACGAGTGGCTAACTGTTCCTCCAAGGGCATAGTTCTGACGTCGAGTCCAGGCATGGATTCGCCTAGGCCTCGAGACACATCTGCCAGAATTTCAGGCTCATTGTAGTGTGTCGTCGCTTTTACTATGGCCTCAGCCATTCGTTGTGGGTTTTCGGACTTGAATATTCCGGATCCTACAAAAACCCCTTCGACACCAATCTGCATCATCAAAGCTGCGTCAGCCGGGGATGCTATGCCACCAGCCGCGAAGTTTACAACAGGAAGTTTTCCTGTTTCATGGACTTCCTTGACTAGCTCAAATGGCGCCGACAAGTCACGAGCGGTTGCCATTAATTCATTGGTGCTCATGGACTGTATCCTACGTATGTCACCAATAACAGACCTGGCGTGACGCACCGCCTCAACTACATTACCCGTACCTGCTTCGCCTTTAGTGCGTATCATCGCAGCTCCCTCACCTATACGACGTAAGGCTTCTCCGATGTTGCGGCATCCGCAGACAAATGGCACTTTGAAGTTCATTTTATCCACATGGTTATCTTCGTCTGCGGGGGTAAGTACTTCGGATTCATCTATGTAGTCTACGCCTAGCGCTTCTAGGATCTCGGCCTCGACAAAGTGGCCGATTCGACACTTGGCCATAACTGGTATGGTTACCGCTTCTATGATTTCTATAATCTTGTTGGGGTCTGCCATTCGCGCCACCCCTCCCTGCTTCCGTATATCAGAGGGAACTCGTTCTAGGGCCATTACAGCTACTGCACCGGCATCTTCTGCGATTTTGGCTTGGTCAGCAGTGACTACGTCCATGATGACCCCGCCTTTGAGCATCTGTGCCAAGCCTCCCTTTACACGCCAAGTCCCCGTTTCAGTCTTTGCAGCGGTGCTGATTGCCATGCCGTAATCTCCCATCAGTAGTGATCTAGGTCACAGTGTGTATACTTGGCACCATTATACCTCTGGCAAAATGGGTTCGCAATTTGTCCATGACAGTCCCTTAAGTCGTTAATTCTGGTGTTATGGCACGTCATCATGCTGTACGCAGATGGGGTTCAAATACTAGAACAGCGATTTAGCCACGTGGTTTAGCTTGATCCTGTTTAACATTCTGGAGAGCCAATCCATAAAATAGCCTATCAGAAAAGAAAACGATGGAGATGCAGTAGTCTAGAAATTGGTAAATTAGGCGCAGAGTTGCACCTGACTAGCTTGACACAATGGAATCGAGATAGCTAGAATTCCTCGTTGGTAGCTTGTCTATTCTGTAAACATTTGCTCTGTGTTGGGATCGTGTTTATGCATTTTAACGTGTCACAGTTGTTAAATGAGTCAAGTGGATCATCGCGTAGGTTTGAGGTGTCCGAACGTATTGCAAGGGGTGTTACTACTGAGAAGTTAGCATTACAGGGAGTCGTAATCTTATTGCGTACAGATCGTGGAATATGGGTTAGTGGCGATTTAGAATCTAATCCTTCCTGTGATTGCAGTCGGTGTCTCAGGGAATTTGATGAGAAAATTGAGATAAGTGTGGAGGAAGAATTTTTCCCAACGATTGACCCTATGGTCTTAACCTTTGGGTATGAAACTCAAATCGTTGAAGGCAAATTCTGGATAGGTAATGATCATATTCTCGATCTGGACAAGCTTGTTATGGAGTCTCTGGAAATGAACATTCCAATGAAACCCATGTGTAAAGTGGACTGTTCAGGACTGTGCCCAATGTGTGGTGTAGATCTGAACCATTTCAAATGCGAGTGTGAAAACGAACCTCGTGATGCACGATGGGGAGCCCTATTGGGAAAACACTATTCGCCCAAGGTAAACGTGAGCTAATGCCGCCACTACCAAAAAAGAAACACTCTAAGCGTCGTCAAGCAGGCAGGTTTCAGAGGTATCGACACGTTAAACACGTTCTTCCGGTGGAGTGTTCACAGTGTCACGAGCTCAGGCTTCCGCATCGTGCCTGTAGTGCATGTGGATACTACAATGGACGAGAGGTGATTACCGTAAGCGGACCTGCGGCCACCTAGAAGGCCTGTTCAGCAGGGTGGTCTTGTTTATGGGATATTCATGAGACTTGGCTTACGATTTGCTAGTGAGGATGATGTAGCCGGATATCTCTTTCCTGGGCAAGGTGTGCAGTTCGTTGGTATGGGTCGTGAACTCTATGATGGATCGATTGCGGCCAGGGAAGTTTTTGATGAGGTTGATACATCTCTTGACCGTTCAATTTCTGCGTTGATGTTCGAGGGGCCGGAGGATGTTCTTCGGGAAACTAAGAACGCTCAACCAGCGATAATGACAGCGAGCCTTGCGGCGCTGAAGGCGATGTTTGAAAAATTGGGTGAAGACAATGTGCCGCGGCCTGTGTTAATGGCGGGACATAGTTTAGGTGAATACACAGCTCTCCATGTGGCAGGTGTGCTTGGAGTAGGTGACGCTGCTTTACTTGTGGAAGAACGCGGTCGACTCATGCAAGAAGCATGCGAACAGAATCCTGGAAGTATGGCTGCGGTTCTTGGTTTGGATCTTGTGACAATGGAGACGGTAGCAAAGGATACTGGTGCATACGTCTCCAATGTGAACACCCATGATCAGATTGTTATTAGTGGTGGGAGTGCAAATGTTGCGCGTGCATGCGACAAGGCTCTTGTTAAAGGTGCTAGGAAGACGATCCCATTGAAAGTGGGAGGTGCGTTCCATTCCAGCCTTATGTCATCGGCGAGCGAAGGCCTGGCAGAAGTGGTGGATCGGTTAGATTTCAGAGATCCATCTGTACCCATAGTAGCCAACAGTACCGGAGAAATAGTCACAACGGCAGCCGAGATCAAATGCGAGTTGATAACTCAGATCAGCAGTTGTGTGCAGTGGAGGAGATCAATTCGATATATGATAGAGACTGGAATCTCTCGGTTTATAGAGATTGGTCCTGGAAGAACTTTGTCCAGCATGGTTAAACGTATCGATGGATCAGTTGAAACTGATAGCGTTAGTGACATGAAATCTATTACCAAACTCCGCCATACTGGACAGAGAACGTGATGGGTGAATTGGGGTTGCAGGGAGATTAGAGATTGGATTTACGTCGGAGGGCTAGGGTGGTATCTGTACAGGTTTTATATGAAACAGATCGGTCACGCCATGACCCCATCGTTGTACTGGAAAGGCGATTGAGCGACGGGATCCTTAATTTGAGCTCTTCTGATTATTCACGATTATTGATAAATGGGATCCTTGAAAATCGAGAAAAAATAGATAAGATAGTAGCGGAGTACGCGACCGCTTGGCCGATCAACCAGATAGCGGCTGTGGACAAGAACATCCTTAGGATTGCGGTGTTCGAGATCATATTTGGAGGTGATGTTCCTTACAAGGTGGCTATTAACGAAGCAATAGAATTATCCAAAATCTATGGTACGGACAGTTCGCCGGCGTTTGTGAACGGCGTGCTGGGATCTCTGATGGATAGTTCCACCCTGGTAAGCAAGGCTTAATTTCTTCGCACCAACGGAGGTAGACGGATGACAACGGTTGTATCACGGGTTCAGGACGTGGTTTCTGACAAACTAGGTGTCGAAAAGTCGGAGGTTGTTCCAAGTGCCTCATTTACGGAGGACTTGAACGCGGACTCCCTGGACCTAGTTGAGTTGATAATGGCCTTTGAAGAGGAGTTCAGTACAGACGACAGTCCACTGGAAATCTCTGACGAGGATGCTGAGAAGATTACTACAGTTCAGGAGGCAGTAGACTTTCTGATCGATAACGGTGTTACTGACGCGTAACCGGATATTCCGGTACTGGTATTTTCTTGCAATAACATACGACTGGGTGTAGAATTCGATAGTCAGGCTGAGGAGCTAGCCGTCGCGTGGATGGCAGGTTCTCAGTCTTTTTCGTTGTTGTGGAGGTGGGACATGACGCCAAAGTTAACAACACTAACTGCAGGCGGTCATAAGCAGTTTGTGGAAGAGTTGAATCAGTTAAAAACGAATCGCCGTAAAGATGTGACTGTTCGGATAAAAACAGCGAGTGAGACCGGAGGTACTGTAGACAACGCGGAGTATGATGAGGCCAAAAATGAACAGGCTTTTTTAGAGGGCCGAATTGCTGACCTTGAGAATATTTTAGCCAACGCAATTGTCGCCTCTAGGGTCAAAGATGATACAAATTCAGTTCAACTTGGATCATCGGTCACTGTCGAAACCGACAAAGGGGAAAAGACCAAATACATCGTTGTAGGTAGTGTTGAAGCTGCACCTCTAGAGGGCAAGATTTCCATAGAATCACCGGTTGGTAGTGCTATCCTTGACCATAAAAAGGGTGATGTGGTGGAAGTAACAACACCATCAGGGGCAGTTCAGCTTAAGATTATCGAAATCGAATAAACTGAGGGACTAGGGAGACCACGAGACGGTGACTAACCCTGAGAACCATCTGATAAAAGTCCGACTTGAGAAGTTGGAACGGCTCAGGGCTGCTGGAATAGAACCCTATCCTCATAACTACCATCGTACGCATTCCGTCAGCCAGGCTGTCGACCTTTTTGAATTGGAAGAAACAGGTGATGACCATCGCATTGCCAACGTTTCGATAGCGGGTCGGGTTGTAGCCTTTCGAGACCTAGGCAAGATTGCATTCATAGATATTCTGGACGAGCGTCGGCGGATCCAAACTCTCTTTCGGCGTGACCTTATGCCCGAAACATATCATATGTTACACGATGGGCTTGATATTGGAGATTGGATAGGGGCTGAAGGATCGATCTTTCGAACTAAGCGTGGGGAGGTCACTCTGGAAGTCAAGAATTGGGTTATGCTCAGCAAGTCGTTACGGCCCCTACCGGAAAAATGGCACGGCCTTACAGACGTCGAAGCTCGATTCAGACAGCGGTATTTAGACCTTATTGCTAGCCCTCATGCACGTGATATCGCTATCATGCGAAGCCAAATAGTGAAGTCACTGCGCAGTTTCATGGATGACCGCGAATTTATGGAAGTTGAAACGCCGGTTCTGGTGTCGGTGCCCGCTGGTGCCATGGCTCGTCCGTTTAAAACACATCACAACAGTCTGAACCGTGATCTGTATTTGCGTATTGCTACTGAGCTTTATCTTAAGAAATTGATTGTGGGGGGATTGGGAAAGGTTTACGAGATTGGCCGAGTTTTTCGCAATGAAGGGCTAGATTTTTACCACAACCCCGAGTTTACAATGATGGAGAGTTACGAAGCATACGCTGATTACAACGATGTCATGAATATGGTGGAACAGGCAATATCTACGTTGGCTATGGATGTCTTGGGTACGATGCAGATTGAGTTTGGAGACGAGGAGTTCGATCTCAGGCCACCTTGGCCTCGACTCAACCTTCATCAGGAAGTCAAAAATGGTAGTGGAATTGACTTTCTCAAATGTAGCGATCTCGAGTCGCTGCAAGCCGAGATGAATGCTGTAGGACTTGACACTGGACAGCAGATGAGTTGGGGCGGTCTCTTGGACAAACTTATCTCTGATACTGTGGAACCGAAACTTCAGCAGCCTTGCTTCCTTGTCGACTATCCCGTCGAGATGTCGCCCCTAGCAAAAAGGAATCGGCATGATCAGAGGTTGGTGGAACGTTTCGAAGGATTTATTGCTGGTATGGAGATTTGCAACGCATTCACAGAATTGAATGACCCAATTGATCAACGGCAGCGCTTTGAACAGCAAGAAGCAATGCATAGGCAATTTAAGGATGATGAGACTGATCGGCTGGATGAAGACTTCTTGGTTGCTGTCGAATATGGCATGCCTCCAACAGGAGGCTTAGGTATGGGGATAGATCGATTAGTAATGCTTTTATCAGGACACCGGAATATTAAAGAGGTGGTTCTATTCCCTCAGCTACGCAGTTAGTCCCTGGGCTTCTCACTAACCTAACGAAACGATGGGAATCCATGTATCAGGCCCAGTTCTTGTATTGTTCGCCAGTGGCGGTTCACATCACTTCACCCCACTGATGGACGTAGTCCTATGAGTAACACGACTGACGTTGCAATCATTGGTGGGGGTGTAATCGGATGCTCCATTGCATATCAACTTGCCAAACGAGGTATCGGTAGTACCCTTTTTGAAAAAGACAGATTTGCGTCAGGTGCCTCGGGTGCAACTGCTGGCATCGTCGGGCCTCTTCGACACATTGATGCTTGGGTCGAATCAACTCGCGAAATGGGCCTGCAAAGTCTTGAGTTATTTCCTACGCTGGCCTCAGAGTTGTTCGATGCGGGGGTAGATCCCCAGTTTCGGCAAAGTGGTATTCTCAGAGTGGCCCGAACGACTGAATATGCGGAGAGTCTGCGCGGTGAGTTGATTTGGCAGCAAGAGTTGGGTCTCGGAGTTGGTTGGCTAAATCAATATGAAGTTCGGGAACGTGAACCCGAAATCGCTCATGATGTCATTGGTGGCATTTTTTCCCCAAAAGAGGGATATGTTAGAGGTAAGCGGTACGTAGATTCTCTAGTGCATGCGGCGAGGGAATTGGGTGCGACATGCCTAGAGGGTGTGGAAGTTATTGGTTTAAAGTTTGATGGAGATAAAGTCATTGGTGTTCGGACCCATGAGGGGACAGTTTATGCTGAACATACAATTCTGGCGACGGGACCGTGGACTGGTCTTAATGATCGGTGGATTAATGGGAAACTACCGATTCAGCCGGCGAAGGGCGAACGGATACTTCTTCGGAAGACCGGTTTCATTCCCCAGTGCCCTGTGAATGGTTTTGAGGGATATATTATTCCCCAGTTAGATGGAGATCTACTCGTGGCCGCGACACGTATTGAGAATCAATTTGATGAGGATGTGACTGCGACTGGAGTTTTGAAGATGATTAATATGGCAGTATCACTTTTCCCAACATTGGCTGAGGCTATTTATGTATGTGGGAGGGCAGGCGTACGGCCAATGACTCCAGATGGGATTCCTTTGATAGGTCCGATTTCGGGAAAAGAGGGACTCAGCGTTGCCACCGGGCACGACCATGTGGGTATCATGTTGAGTCCAGCTACGGGGGTAATGGTCGCGGACTACATTTCCACAGGGGACGCTGCTCCGCTGAACCCGTACAGCCTCTCCAGGTTCGAAGAGTCAATTTAATTTCTGCACTGCCTATTTCCCGTTTCCTTCTATTGGGGTGTATACGGGCCTCTATCGTATGTTTCTTCACTCTTGCAGCCGCTGTGCGGCAATCGTCATAAATATTGAGAGGAGCGAAGTAATGCTTCAGAGAGAGGCTCACTTGCAATGGGTGTGAGGCTATCAGTGCCATCTAGGACCGGTGGCGCTAGGTTGATCGATCCTCTAGACGTGAGTGAGTTGCCCGACTATGTTACCAGACTCTTCTCACGCATATTAGTCCCTAGGTTCACGAATGTCTCAGTTCTGCGTACCCCGGGCAATCCCCCTACCTTGTTGTGCAGGAATATTCTCATGTCTTCTGAAGATTCTAATGCAGCCCAGGCCCAGACGTCGAAAGAACCGGTTGTCATTTTGACCCACTCCACGGCATCAAAACTGGCGAGCTGATCGACTACGTCATCGACCTTGTCAGGATCTACTTGAATTCCTACAAGTGCCTGTGCAACTTTCCCCATCTTTCCCGGATCTGGGAGAGCCACCACGTTGATGTATTCATCCCGTATCAGTTTCTTGAGTCGCCGTCGGATAGTACCCTCGCTCACATCAACTTGACGCGCGATGTTAGCATTTGACGTCCTACCGTTCACCCGTAGGATTTGGATGATTTTGCGATCCAGCGAGTCCATTTATTCTAACCTGAGATGATAAGTTATCGTATCTTATGTTAGCTTTTGCTACGAAAGGTGTCAAATGCATTTATGTATTCGAAGCCTGGTTTTTGCGATCTCATTTCAACCGCAGAAAGACTACATATATCGCTATAACAGTTGACAATATGTCAAACAAACCGAAGAATCCAAGTGAGAATATTGTGGCAAAGGAAAGGACAATACCACCGGCCGCTACATACTGTAGAGGACGCCCGCGCTTTCTGTTGGTAGAGGCACTCACGCATTCAGCAACTATGTACCCGAGTCCAATAGATGCCAATATTGAAAAATATGGGGATCCGAATCCCAGAGACTTAAGAACAACGAACCCTACGCCGCCAGTTACCCCAAGACAAATACTAACCCCGGCTGCAACGGATAAGAGCTTTTTAGAAATATCATAAGTTGGTGGGGGCCTCCCTTGGCCACAGTCAGTACACCGCACGCCAACTGGAGTATGAACTAAGCACTGCGCACATACTATTTCGTTGCATTTGCCACAATTCAAGCTAGTAAGTGTTTTTTTGTGTTTGGGACAGTAAGAAGGTTGTGTCATTGAGGTAGCTAGCTTAGTCTTGACGAGGATGGCGAGTAGTCCATTCCTCGTTTGGACTTACATCTCTGTCGAACAGTAGTCTGTAGGTTAACACCCGATAGACGGGGTTGTCGTCTGGGAATGCTTCCCAGTTAGCCGTTACTCGCTTGATAAGAAGTATCGTGCTAATCGATATAGCACAATAGGTGACTTCGATAGGTTGATCAAATAATAGTGTGAGGGGTGCCAGTACTATGATAGATACGAATGTCCAGAAACCAGTCTGTTTCATAATGGCGCGACCAATTAGGCCCATTAAGATCGCTTCGACCAATAATTCTTTCCACAGAAAAAGCCCAACTAACACACCAATACTAGTCGCGATACCGCGTCCGCCGGCAAACCGAATGTAAGGCGACCAACAATGGCCTGTAATTGCTGCAATACCTATGGATATCTCCATGGGTAACTCTAGGTTAAGAATTCTCGCTATCGCAATAGGCATGGTGCCTTTAAAGAGACTGTCAAATATTCCTACGACTAAGCCGGTGCGAAGGTTTATGTGTTGGGAAACGTTTGATGCACCAATGTTGCCTGATCCATGAGTGCGGAGATCTATTCCCTTTAGATAAAGTGCAACCAGATATGCGGTGGGGATTGCGCCCCAGAGGTAAGACAGTCCAATAGCGAGCATTGTGGTTATCAATCAGATTTCGTGACGCTCGGTGAATTATTTAGCATGATCCCGCAGCGCTTTCAATCGATGTACGGTCTTCATAGGTGGGCCAATATAACCTGGTTCGGGTTCACCTGGGTTTCCTGATGCGTGGTAATCAGTCCCTCCGAATGGAATCAACCCGGCTTCATATGATATATCTGCAAGGGCCTGAATCTGCTTCGATGTGTAATCCTTGTAGTGCACTTCCATGCCGACAAGGCCTACTCTACAGAGTTCGTTGACCACTGGTTGAATTTTGGAAAGGTTTGGGCGATCAGTTTCGGATAGGGTGAACGTAGGATGTGCCATTACTGGGAAGGCCCCTCTTTCTATCAACAGTCGAATTGCCGACTGCGGTGTGAGCTTGGACCTTCCAATGTAGGCTGGTTGCCCACGACCTAGGTACTGGTTGAATGCATCTTTTGGATATTCGACATATTTGGCTTCGACAATTGCTTGTGCAATGTGTGGCCTACCTATTGCTCCTCCTCCGGAAAGTTCTTGAACACGGTCCCATGATATGTGCACACCAATCTCAGAAAGTTTATCCACTATGATGCGCGCTCTGTTAATTCGGCCGTCTCTAAGTTCATTCAGGATGCGTTGCAATTCAGGGTCACAGTGGTTGATAAAATATCCCAGAATATGGACCTCTTGGCCGTTTAAGTCGGTACTTAGTTCAATGCCAGGAATTATCTCGAGATTCTGCACCCTCGCTGCTGCCTGCATGGCCTCAGGGAGCCCTTCGGTAGAGTCATGGTCGGTGATGGCTATGACTTTCAACCCTCTGGCGGAGCACAGATTAACCAACTCCTTTGGAGTTAAAGTCCCATCGGAATGGGTTGTGTGAAGATGTAGATCGACTTCGATTGGGTAGGGTGTCACGTTTGTGTTCTTAAACTGTGTTACAAGCCTATTGAGTGTATGCCTAAATGTAAGGACCGCATCCCAATCGAATGGGAGCGGTCCTTATACCCAGTACTCAATTCGGAAGGGAGTATGCTATCTTGCGTATTCGACCGATCGGCTCTCGCGAATCACGGTTACTTTTATTTGTCCAGGGTATGCTAACGAATCTTCGATTTTCTTCACGACGTCTCGAGCCATATTCGTGGCGGCTATGTCGTCTATTGTCTCTGGCTTTACCATTATCCGCACCTCTCGACCAGCCTGTATAGCGTAGCATTTCTCCACGCCGTCGAACGTTCGGGCAACGCTCTCCAATGCTTCTAGGCGTTTGATGTATTGCTCTACCGTATCTCGCCTAGCTCCTGGACGAGCTGCGCTGATTGCATCTGCTGCTGCAACTAGGAAAGACTCCACAGAACTGTGGTCATCATCATGGTGCTCTCGAATTGTCGCAACAATTGATTCAGGAACGCCCGTTTTTACAGCAATGTCAGCACCTATCTCTGCATGTGGTCCTTCAACTTCATGGGTAAGCGCCTTGCCTATGTCATGTAGCAGACCGCCTGTTTTTGCGATCTTGACGTTAGCTCCAATCTCGGCGGCCATTAACCCAGCAAGATGGCCAACCTCGATACAATGTTGCTGAACGTTTTCACCGTAGCTGAATCGGTACCGGAGTCTGCCCACAAGCTTGATTATCTCGGGATTAAGGCCTCGAGCCCCTACATCCATTATTGCTTGCTCGCCAGTTTTTCTAATGGTTTCTTCTACTTCTATTTCTGCCTTAGAAACCATATCTTCGATTCGAGCAGGATGGACTCTCCCATCCGCAATAAGTTTGGTGACCGCTATTCGGGCCACCTCCCGGCGTATAGGGTCGAAGCAGGAAAGAGTCACCGCCTCAGGTGTATCGTCAATTATAAGATCCACACCTGTGGCCTTCTCTATTGCTCGAATGTTCCGTCCTTCGCGGCCTATCAGACGACCTTTCATATCATCTGAAGGCAAGGGCACAGTGGTTAAGGATGCCTCTGAAACTACATCGGAAGCCAGTCGCTGAATGGCACCAGCAAGCACGTTTCTCGCGTTTTCAGTGGCTTCTGCTTTTGCGTTCTCCTCCATGTCTCGGTATATGACTGCCAATTCTTGGTCTATCTCGCCACGGGCGGCGAGAATAAGCTCCTCTTTGGCATCTGTCAGAGACAGTTGAGAGACTTCCTCCAGGCGGCGGAGGTGGTCTTCTTTGAAGCCATCTAATTCTACTTGCTGCTCTTCGATCGACTTTTCTTTATCGTTGAGAGACCGCTCGCGGCGCTCCAGATTGGTAGCCCTGTTTTCAGCATTCTCCTCACGGTTGGAAAGTCTTCTTTCCAACTGGGCCAATTCACTGCGCCGCTGTTTGGACTCGGCCTCCGCTTCTGACCGTACTTTGAGCGCTTCCTCTCGAGCCTCGATGCCAAGGGCTCTCGTTTTCTCCTCAGCTTCAGCTAGGACTATCGAAGCCTCGCGCTTTGCTGAGTCATACCTTCTACCGGATACAAAGACCCGGCCTAAATAACCACTAAATGCTCCTACCGATAGTGCGAACAGGACGGTGATGACAACTATCGTTGGCGTATCCAACGCATCACCTCCTAATCATATTTCCGACCCGCCTTGGCGAATCTTCTTGTCCCTCATGTTAAGACCGTTCCTCAGAGGTGTCAAGATGGAATACTGATGCACCGCTGTATGAAGCGGTGCATGGCACAATCCAATCATTCATTGAAGAGGAGAGATTCCTTCTTTTATCGGACCGAGATTGTATATTTTCCCGGGCCCTATGGCGATCCAGCTATACTATAGAGCGATGCCCTACGAATATTCATCATCGCCACGAAGAATTGTCCCACTTTCGCGTATTTTTCAAGCTTTCAGGAGCCGGAATTATCGATTGCTCTGGCCGGCCAACGTTTGTACCAATGTTTCACGTTTTGGTCAGATCACCTTACTGGCTTGGCTGGTACTCGAGTTGACCGGGTCACCTCTATCAGTGGCATTGGTGGGTTTTTTTGCCTCTGTTCCTATGCTCTTGTTTGGCCTGGCCGGTGGCGTGCTTACTGACACGCTGAATAGACGCACGCTATTGTTGGTTTCCCAGGCAGTGAGCTTGACAGTAGCGATTGTAATGTCAATTCTGCTCTGGACTGATAATGTCCTGTATTGGCACTCTTACCTCGCTGCCTTGACGACTGGGCTCAGCTTCACAATTGACATGCCTTCTAGAAGATCGCTGATTCATGATCTGTTGGGGCGGAGTGGTGTAACAAATGGATTTGCTCTCGATTCACTTGGGCAGAGCGTCAGCAGGATGTTGGGACCAGCTATGGCAGGGGCGCTCATGGCTACCGTAGGAGTCACAGGGGGATATTTTGCCGTAACGCTTATCTACCTCTTGGCGGTTGGTCTCTTGTGGAATCTTCAAGTGCCCATGAGTATTGCCACTGACACTACGGTACTCAGTAGTATCTTTTCAAATATGGCTCGTGGGATTTCGTATGTACGTGGAGAACCAGTTTTGGTTGGGGTTGTTTTGATTACGATTCTGATGAATGTAATGCTGTTTCCATACCAAACCATGGTGCCTGTCGTTGCAAAGAACGTTCTTGAGGTTGGTCCAGGATTGATGGGTATTCTCTTGGCAGCGGATGGCCTGGGGGCGATGATTGGCGCGGTCGCGATTG
>JASMAO010000156.1 GCA_030754315.1 SAR202 cluster bacterium | reverse complement strand
ATGTTTCACCACCACCTGGCGGCGGCTGGCCCCTTTGGCTTTCGCAGTGCGCACGTAGTCTGTACCAAGCACATCCAACAGGCTGGAACGGGTCATACGAGCAATGATCGCCAAGGGGATCGTGCTCAGGGCCACGGCCGGCAGGATCAGGTGCTTGATGGAATCCCGCATCACTTCCCAGTTGCCGGTGATGATTGAATTGAAGATGAAGAAATTGGAGAAGAATTCGACCACATTGAACCGGGCTGTGCCCTCCTCCACGGTCCAGCCATAGACTTCGTAGAACGGTGTAGCCGAGAGGCCCGCGGTCAATCGCCCTGACGGGGGCAGCCAGAACGGTGTGTCTTTTAGCAGCAAGGCGAACACGTAGGCTAACATCAGGCCTAACCAGAACACCGGCATGGATACACCGACGTTAGCACCTATCATCGTGGCCACATCTATAGGTGTATTGTGTCGTGTGGCCGACACAATCCCGGCAGGTATCCCGATGACTAGGGCAATCAACAATCCAGCCAAAGCAAGTTCTATCGTCATCGGCAGTCGTTCAACCAAGATCAGCATCACCGGGCGGCTAAAGCGGATGGACTCGCCAAAATTGCCCTGGAGGATGTTGCCAACGTAAATCGTGAGCTGCACTAATACAGGTTTGTCCAAGCCATGATCACGAGAGAATTTCTCGCATACCGCAACCGTAGCCTTTTCACCTAAAATCGCTTTGCAGGGGTCTCCGGGGATAGCTCTCGCCAGCAGAAAGGTGACCAGCATTATTCCAAATACAACGGGAATAGCAAGCAGTATGCGGCGAACAGCGTATTGGATCACGACCGCAACCCTATCAGGTCTGGTAACAACAACGTGGGATGGACAGTCACCTCAAGCGACAATGCCATCCCACGTTGGGTCATAGAAAGACTACATTGGAACGTAGTCTGTTGAGCAAGTTTACTAACTGGTGTCCATCAAACCATCTTACTTATACGCATAGTACTCAAACGCGTCCGTGTTGCCAACATGAATGGAATTTCCATTCAGAAAGTGACGAGAGACGGGTGACGAGGATCACGTCACTCGCCACTCGTCGTCGGTATTCTATCCCTCCGCCGAAGCTCCTAGGGAGCATCAATCCCCATTCTCAGGACGTCTGGCTGATACCAGTACTCAATCAACTCGTCCCACTCGCCATTGTCCTTGAGTTCAGCGATGGTGGATTCCACATAGCCCAGGATCGGGTCACTTTCTGCTACGGCATTGCCCCACTCCGAACCAAACAATGGGGCAGCGAGGCAATCGTCAGGAACAGCTTTTAGGTTACCATCACCCAGCTCTATGTAAATTGGTACGCTGATCGATCCCATGAGAGTACCGTCAATACGGTTTGTGAGAACTTCTTCCCATAGGGAATGCCCTTCAGTTGGAATGCTAACGAGATTGATGCTTGGGTAATCCGTTTGCACCATGCCCTCTTCGGCAACTCCGGTGATCTGCCCTAGGCGAAGTTCCGGATTGTCGACAAAGCTGTCCCAGGTTTGCACACGATCATCATCCGCCCGTGCCAGCACGCAGAATCCATACTGCCCCAAGATGGTGAAGTCCACAACTTCGTCTCGTTCAGGCCTATACGTCAACCCAGTGACAACAACATCGAATTGTCCGGATGGAAGACCAGCAACTATCGCGTCCCATCCTACTCCTACTGTTTCATATTCAACGCCCATGGCCTCAGCCAGCTTCTTGCCCGTCTCAGGCCCTAAACCAATCCACTCGTTGGTATCTGGATCAACCATGCAGTGAGGTGGTGTCGGCGCACAACCACCGCGCAGAACACCATTCTCATAAATTCGGTCCACTACAGCGCTTTCACCAGCCGCTGGAACACCAGCAGGTCTACCTGTAGTTTCTTCTTCGATCGTTTCGACAGCAGCGGCCGGGGCAGCAGTTGGCTCCGGTGCAGCTTCCTGCGCTGGTGTACAACTTGCTAGGAGCATAGCCATGCCAGCTGTTAGGCATAACATTCCCCTCCAGTATATTGACATTACACGGTCTCCTCTTACACTCATAATATTTTCCCTATTTTAACGTCTACAAGCCAGTTGAAACAATAGTATCATCTATCTCATGAAACACGATACGCTCCAAACAACTACATTACTATCAAGAAAGTGTCTGGAAAACAACCTTAATACCATAGCGTCAAACATCTGTCAACACTTCTGTAAAGTATCTGTTTTCAGATACGAAGTGGTTCCTTGCCTATCAAGTGCTTAGGCGCTGTATCGGCCATCAATATTTATTCTGTCAATCAATATTTATTCTGTCAGTGGATTAAGACAATCGAAGTCCATGAGACTTCATGAGATGGAACCAAGTCCATATATACCGCGTAGAGTCTTGCCAGTCGAAAAACGGTTCATATCATACATTTCGATCGGCGTGCGGGGGGTTTGACCAAGAACGAGCTGTGCAAGTGCCTCGCCGATTGTAGGCGCCAATTTGAAACCATGGCCGCTGAATCCGGCAGCCACATAAAGACCTTCATATCCTTCTACGGGACCAACCAGCGGATTCCAGTCCGGAGGAATATCATATGCACCAGTCCATCCAGCGGTACACTCGGCATTTGCAAAGGCTGGCAGACGATTTGCCATCAAGACACCAATGCGCTCTATATGTTCCCGGTCAACACGGTCGGTCAATGTATCGGGGTCAGTTATGGGGTCACCATGGTCACCGGTACCGACAAGGACCATGCCGCCAGTTTCGGGACGTAAATATATTTTGTCTGGCGTAGTCAGATCTTTAATAATCGGCCAGTCTCGGTCGTAATCTTGCTCAATTTTCAGCGTGATGACTTGGTGGCGGCTAACGGCATACGGGAACTCCACTCCAATCATTTCTCCAATCTGATTGGTCCATGGACCAACAGCCAGAATCACTGTAGGGGCTTGAAATTTCCCTCGTGGTGTTTCCACGGTCTTCATGCCACCATCAAGTTTCAGGCCCGTCACCGGCGTTTCAGTGTGGATAGTTGCGCCTAGCTCGCGTGCACGGTGGGCATAGGCGGTGACAGTCAGATAAGGATCGACATATCCGGTAAGAGTGTCATATCCAATTACACTAACATCGTGGAAGCTAAGCAGCGGGTGAACATCGTGTGCTTCCGATGGGGTGAGTTCCTCCGTATCCACGCCATACTTGTTCTGCTGTCGAAAGACTTTCAACATTGGCTCACGGTGTTCTTCTGGCCCGAGAATAATGTACCCTGTGCGTCGCCAACCAATATCACCTCCTACAATCTCATCAAAATTGGAAAAGATTTTCAGACTCTCAACCGCGTGATGCATATTTGCTTCAATTGAATAATGGGTGCGTATAACCGCACAGGACTTCGCCGTACCACCTGAACAAAGGCCGTTGCGCTCTAAGACCACAACATCACTCGCCCCATTTTTCGCAAGGTTATATGCTATACAGCTACCGTACAACCCTCCACCGATAACAATTATTTCTGCTGTAGTGGTGGAACTCAAAGGTTTTCTCCCTTACTTTGTATATTGGTCTCGAAGGCCAACCCAGCACGCTGTGCGTAACGTGCCTCGAGCATATAGCCCAGAGTTAAGTTGCTACGCCATCTCCGGACACATACTAGCGCGACATTTCGCACTATCTGATGTGATACTAGCTTTGTCAGGGCCACCCAATCTTGAGGTCACCCACGTTGGACCATACTGTTTTAAGCCTAGTGTATGTCTCGATAGCCTCGACACCGTACTCTACTCCAATACCGCTATGTTTGAACCCGCCGTATGGCACCGCCGGGTGCACTACACCCAGCATATTTATCCAGACTGTGCCGGCTTGGATCTTCTTGGCCATGCGAGTGGCTCGTCTTATATCCTTGGTCCAAATCGCCGCTGCAAGCCCGTATTCAACTCCATTCGCCATGGCCACCAACCCATCTTCATCTTCCTCGTCGAAGGTAATGACCGACAGGACGGGACCAAATATCTCCTCTTGGGCTATGGTCATAGATGGATCCACAGCTGAAAAAACTGTCGGGTTCACATAGTATCCCCCCTTAAGACCAGCAACGTTAGGGGTTGACCCCCCGATTAGTATTTGAGCACCCTCTTCCTGCCCCAAGTTTATATAGTCAAGGACTTTATCCAGTTGCACTCTAGAAATTATTGGGCCCACCATGGTATTTTCAACCCCTGGGTTCCCTACCGTGATGTGTCGTGTTTTCTCTACGAGTCTTTCCAGAAACTCATCCTC
>JASMAO010000155.1 GCA_030754315.1 SAR202 cluster bacterium | reverse complement strand
AGGTTCAATGGAAGTGCGTGGCGCCAACAACACCTACGTCAATCGCGACAAGCAAAATCACACATATACTATACGCGCCCAGTACAGCCTCCTTTATAAAAACTACGCATACACATTAAGCCAATGAGGATGCCTGGCTAGGTGTGGGAACTTTGAGACCAGTTGCGTTTCAGACTCCACCATCGATTTAACTGCCGCGTCCTGCCAGCGAGTTTTTGGGCTTGCGAAGTAGCCTAAAGAGCACATCCGACGATTCTTGCCACCGCCGTAACTGGCATGCCAGGTATGGTTGTCGAAGAGCACGACATCGCCAGGTTCCGATTCGGCGGCAAATGCCGGGACTTCATCTACATTCAAACCGGACGTGTCGATAGCACCATCATTGGATTCCTTTAGGGCAACCTTTTTAATGTCAGATAGTAAAGGCTCTTTGTGTGATCCTGGAATGAATCTGAGCGCTCCGGAGGTCCGTTTCAATGGTTGTAGGTAGAATGCGAATTTAATACCTCGCCAGTCTGGGTGAACGGTATCAGGATGCCATTCAGTTCTGTCGCCATCAAACGAATTTGAATTTGCGTAGCACCCGACGGAATCTTCGCCCAGAATTTGTTGTGCAATTTCGAAGAACCGTTGGTCCTCCAAAAGGGATGCGAGGAAAGGTGTTTCTGGACGCAAGTTGGACCAATTTAGTTGCCCGCGTATGCCGGACCTATCCATTCCTTCTTGAGCCGATGCAAGACCGATGTCGAAATCATTGCACGCTTTCTCTATCTCCCGTGGCGTCAGCATGCCCTTTAACACAAGGAAACCGAACACTTCAAATTGCGTTACCTGGCTATTTGTGAGCATTTTGACCCCGTGGGTGATTCAGAATCCCACCCAAAATTCCATAGCTGTATTGGCCAGTGACAATGGTATCTAGAGCAGGCATTAAGCCGCCGCCGGCACCGGCCATCCTATCCCAGTGAGCAGTTGTCTTAGCCTGTGCATCTCTTCCTCGTTGAGTGGTTGAGATGGAGGGCGCATCGATCCAACTGGATGGCCCATGATGGACATCGTAGCTTTCTTGAGTCTAGCCGCTCCCCCAGAGTCAGCGAGTACAGTCGTGATAAACTCGTTCGTTGGTAGTGCAACCTTGTCCCAGAGCTCCTGTCCCTCGTCAAACCTCCCCTTCTCCAAGAGGTCTAAGATCTCTAGTTCGTGTTTGGGATATGCTGGGGCCAGATGATCCAGAAATCCTTGGCCACCATTGCGGTAGCATCGACCAGGCTGGTTACTGTTGTCGAAGACGTTGAAATCAGCCACAAGCTCCCTCATAGACTCATAGGGAACGTCATCAGGAGAATTCCATTTAATTGCCATGACGTGCTCCAGGTCGGCCATCCGTTTAAAGGTCTCTATTTCGATGCGTGCGTGAGGCATCCAGTGGGCATGGTAGATCATTACCCCTATGTCGATGGCGTCTGAAATCGCTCTATAGTATCGAACGATGTCGTCCTGGGTGGGGAGATTTTCGAAAGGAGGTACGATTTGAAGACCCACAGCCCCCAGATCTTGTGCGAGCTTTGCATCCTCTATAGTCCGTCGTGTGTCCTTCCCGTGCACTGATGAGATTACGGGAATCCGGCCCTTAGCTGTTTGGACTACCGTTTTCAGTACCTGCGGCCACTCGGCTTCCTTCATCGACGTTATCTCCCCCATTACGGATGCCACCTTCAAGACAGCTTTCCCTTGGACTAAGCCGCTTTCGATCCAGAATTCTGTATCCCGGGCCATTGCCCCCAAGTCCAATTCAAAATCATCGTCAAATGGCGTAACTGCTACCACGACCAGCCCACGAATGAGTTCCCTGAGTTCCTGCCTGTTCATAGTACTCTCCCTCTGTTGCTTAAGGGGATCTCCCTTTCTAAAAGTCGATTGTGATGGATTTTGGTTAAAGAGGCAAGCTCCGTGGCTGAGTTTTTGCAACGTCGTCGATCTTTGTTGTTGTGCAGATAGGTAGTTAGTGATGTCCATTGGGTCGGTTGACAGCATTTCCTAGTGTCCATAACATCATCATTATCGAGAAACAAACGTTTTATAAACATCAAGAATTAGAAGTCAGAAATTAGGGTTCTCAAAATCAAAAGGGATATATCATGAGACGAGAAGACATCAAAGAACTTGTTAAGGGTCCGATTTCAACGGTACCTACCCCATTCAATAATAGTTTCAAGATTGACTACGGCCGGATGAGAGATCTGACTGAGTGGTGGGTTGAGAACGGACTGGTCAAAGGCAAAGCAGTGATCAAGGTTGCCGCGGCGATGGGTGAGGGTCCTATGTTACGCGAGGATGAGTGGCCACGCTTGCTGAGGACTGCGGTGCAAGCCGCTGACCAAAAAGCTGCCATCATGTGCGGCATACACTACAAGGATACCCTCAGAGCCATTGAGGATGCCAAGTTAGCCCAGGATCTTGGTGCTATCGGTGTTCAGATATCGCCGCCCGTATTTAACTTCCCGGATCAGGACGCTATCGTACGCCACTTCGGCGATATTTCCGACGCGATCGACGGCATCGGCATTCTTGTTTACGTCACACGTGGCTTGCCAGGTGGTCCCATATATCCCGAAACTTTCCGTCGTATGGTTGACTTTGAACACCTAGTGGCGGTCAAGTGGGGCAATCCCGCTGGGACTAAGTACGAGGATCTTTTTGATCTCTCCAACGTGATCAATATTATTGATAACAATGGAACTCCAATTCTCAATCACCAGTTAGGTGGTAAGGGATACATCAATCACACTTCGCAAATGAACCCCGCTCATGACCTGAAGATATGGGAATTGATGGAGAGCGGATTATACGACGATGCCCAGGCTGTATACGACTCCGTAGAGAAAGACCCCGCATTCCGGCAATTCAATACCAAAGTCGCTCAACGGACTTGCGGAGAAGCGTACATGGTGAAGGGGATGATGGCTGTAATGGGACAACCCGCAGGTCCGCCTAGGCCGCCGTCACTTGCTATGAATGCTGAAGAATTGACCGAGTTACATCAAATAATGGAGGCTTGGGGCTGGCCCGTGGCTCCAAACTCAGATATTGTGAAATTAGCGGCGTCGTAGGCCAAAACGAGATACTTCACTAACCTGAACTCTGGTTTTCAATAAAGAAGGACTGGTTGATGCTACCTTTGAGATCTTACTTCTGCGTTACAGACTTAACGATGGATTTAACTAGGCCACCGAATGCCGACGTGAATGATGGAGAATGATACTCGGAAAGGAGATCGGTAAAGATACCAGCAATGGGATGTTAAGAGATATTACGAAAGAAGAAAAATGAGGAGATGTAATTAAATGCCAGAGTATATTTTTCACGAAAAAGAGTGGATGGAATTTGAAGACGGATATGAGACCTATACCCTTGTTGGAATAGACGGTGCCCATTACCGGGGGGTTAAGCATAAAACACTAAAAGGCGGTCTTCCCGGTGCGTCCACATACGATCGGTTTCTGGGAGTAAACACTTTTGGTCCCGGTGGCGTGTACGAGAGCCATGCCCATGAAACTCCAATGTTTTACTATGTCCTTTCGGGGAGAGGAAAAATGAGGGTTGGAGATGAGGAACGTATTGTTGAGCAGGGTGCGTGGATATACACTCCTACAGGAATGTCACATTACACGGAAAACATTGGCAGCGAGGATTTTTCTTATCTCCTGTTTGGCGGCAACCCAAACGACCCTAATTCGAAAGCGCACACTCCCCCAGAATAGGATAAGGTTTCCCCTTTAATACCTACGGGTACACTTTTAGCCCCGTCCTCCACCTCGAAATTAGGTCCCAGTCGTATTCCACACCGAGGCC
>JASMAO010000154.1 GCA_030754315.1 SAR202 cluster bacterium | reverse complement strand
AGGCTGTGAGCGGCATCGGCAGCGACGCCGTATGCTTTCCGTACGTTGAACTCTATTTTAGGAACCTCCGCTTCCGCGCTTGCAATAAGTGCACGGACACCCCGTCTCATAGTTGCCTTTCTCTCAGCGTGGGAGCCCAACATGAATCCCGGCATGTCTAGGAATATGGCCACCGGTAGATTGAAAGCGTCACACAGGTCTACAAAATGTGCGTACTTTTCAGCAGCCCAACCGTCCATGGCCCCGGCAAGGTAGCGAGGATCACTACATATGATTCCAACGCTGTACCCGTCTAGCCTTGCAAACCCAGTGATAACCGCCCCTGCCCAGTGCCGGCGCATCTCAAAGAATTCACCATTATCGACGACATGCCCTATCAGTTTTCTCGGATCATAAGACCTCTTTCTGTTGGGAGGAATTATGTTAAGAAGCTCCTCAGGCCTTCTGTCGGGGGGATCACCAGTTTCTACTCTTTCAGCTACCTCGGATGTCGTATTCGGGAGATACGAGATGAATTGCTTGATTTGTTCGAAGGCCTCCTCCTCTGAGTCCGCTACATTATCCACCTGTCCACTTTCATGAACGTGCATCTTGTAGCCGCCGAGCTCTTCTTTATTGAGGTTCTCACCGATAGCCCTTTTGACTACTGGTGGACCTGAAGGGAATATCTGTGATTGCTCCTTGACCATCACTGTGAAATGTGACATAAGAGCGTTTGCAGCCGGTGCACCTGCTACGGATCCCATTACCCCGGCGGCGACGGGCACATTTTTCAGAAGTTCTACTCCGTGCCACCACTGACCTCCATCAGGAAGGCCCATATGGCCGGCCGCCTCGTCCGCCTTTGCACTGTGTCCCACCCCCTCTACTAACTGAATGTAGGGTATTCCGTACTGAATAGAAAGCGGCATGGTGAACTGCCTGGAGCTTTTCCTGACGTTATGGGGGCTGCCGCCCGAGATCGTGAAATCGTCACCTCCGATGGCTACAGGTCGACCATCTATTTCTCCGAGCCCCATAACGTAGGCTCCGGGAGTGAATTCGATTAGGTTTCCGTTGTCGTCGAACTCCGCAGCACCGACCATGGGACCGGCTTCGATGAAACTCCCGGTGTCCAACATCCGATCAATGCGCTCTCTGACTGTGTATCGACCGCCGCTATGCTGGCGCTTGACTCGTTCCTCACCACCCAGTTCCTTCGCTAGCCCCTTGGCGTACTCTATGTCTTCTAAAGCTTTTTCCCAGGGCATGCCTGGTTTCCAGGATTCTCGATTCCGATCGACTGGCATTTTTCCCCTTCCCGTTGCTCACGTGAACTTGTGAGAATGCAATTTTGCTGTTTGCGGAACATACACGGTTTGAAAACAGCAGTCCACTCCGGGTCCTTTAGTAAATCAACTGACGGCAATGGATACCAAGACACATCGATCTATGATTGCGCGATATGAAGGTTCCCTTCTGGCTCTTGTGCTCGCTGTTTTGGGGGTTAGAATGACCTAAAACAGGTGCTTATACCTGTTTTAGGGTGAACATGGTTTGCAAAAGAGGTTTTGACAATGAATCTTCCGAACAGAATGACATTTGGAATCTTCCTAGGTCCTTTCCATAAGGTTGGCGAGAATCCTACCCTAGCATTTCGGAGAGATCTCGAACTAATCGAGTGGCTTGACCATCTTGGGTACGATGAAGCATGGATTGGGGAGCATCACAGCGCAGGTTGGGAGATTATATCCTCGCCTGAACTGTTCATCGCTGCTTCTGCAGAGAGAACGACCCATATTAAGCTGGGCACCGGAGTAATCAGTCTTCCATATCACCATCCATTTATGGTAGCTAACAGGATGGTACAGCTCGATCATATGACGAGGGGAAGAGTACTGTTTGGGGTGGGACCGGGAGCTCTTCCGACGGATGCATACATGATGGGTATAGAGCCAACCAGCCAACGCCCCAAGATGGATGAAGCCTTAGGCATAATTCTTAGACTGTTTACTGAAGATGAACCTATTACGTATAAATCAGATTGGTTTGAGTTAAACGAGGCGTTGTTACAGATTAGGCCGTACCAGACTCCTTATATGCCTCTTGCTGTAGCCTCAATCCAATCTCCTTCGGGGGTTGCTCTTGCGGGAAAACATGGGGCCTCTGTTCTAACAATAACTGTTCCTAGGGACCCTTCTGAAGGAAAAGCGGAATACAGCAAGTTGTGGGAAATTGCAGAGGAATCGGCGAGAGAGCATGGAAAGGTAGTACGGCGCGAGGATTGGAGGCTCACCATCCCTGTACACATCGCCGAAACGACAAAACAGGCCAGGGATGAAGTCAGGGCAGGAGCGATCGATTTCTTGAGGGGATATACAGAAGGCACTAATGGACGCGAACCTGTATTTAACGGCCCGGATGATCAGCTCGTCGATTGGATGGCGGACAACGGCTACTGGATAGTCGGAAGTCCCGAGGATTGTGTGGACGGAATACACCAGCTAGCTAAAGAAAGCGGAGGGTTTGGGGGATTCCTGATACAAACCGTCGACTGGGCACCACGAGAGAAGATCTTGAGGAGTTACGAACTGTTGGCTAGGTATGTCATGCCTCAGTTTCAAGGCACCGTGAGGGGCACAGAGGCTTCTAATCAATGGGCTAAAGAGAGGGTAAAGACACTTATAGAACGTCGAGTGAACGCGATAGAAAGGGCCAAACAAGACTATTCTGAATCCCGCAGGTCTTAAAGATGAGTGATTGACTGTCGAGACAGAAAACGGAATTAATTAAATCTAGGGAGGTTCGCCAAGTATGTCTGATACTTCTATATTTGACCTGACTGGAAAGGTATCAGTGGTATCGGGAGCAGCCAGGGGGATGGGAAGGGCTATGGCGTTATCCCTAGCGTCTGCAGGATCCGACATGTTATTGGTTGATCTCAATGAAAAGGGCCTCAAATCCACGATGAAAGAGATCATATCAATGGGGCGTAAGGTTGATTATTCGACAACAGATGTGTCTGAAACCGACCATATACCCGCGCTATTTGAGCATTTGGACAGAACTTTTGGCCGTATTGACTTCTTAGGAAACGTCGCCGGAGGTGAAACAGTATTTGGGGCACCTGAAGATATATCGATTGGTGACTTCGAACAATCTATTAAGAGCCTGGTAACAGGTCGATTTCTCATGTGCCAGGAAGCCGGCAAGAGGATGCTTGCTCAGGGAACAGGTTCAATTGTAAATATTGGTTCAATCGGAGGCGTCAGCTCCCTCGGAAGGGGACAGATCGCCTACTTTGCTGCGATGGGAGCTGTAGTTCAAATGGTACGAGGCCTGGCGACTGAATGGGCCAGCAGGGGAGTACGCGTGAATGCAATACTACCCGCACAGGTATTAAACCCAGGACTTTCGGAACGGATAGACAATACTCCTGAAGTTCTTGATACCTTCCTTCGAGGTATACCGGCGGGTAGAATGGGGCAACCAGATGATATAAGAGGACTTTCAGTTTTATTGGCATCAGATGCGTCGGCATGGATCACTGGAGCTCTGATTCCTATGGATGGTGGTAATCTTGCTTTGAATGCTGGAGGATCTTATCCCGGCTCTCCCTCAGCATCGGGTTAGCAATAGGGTGATCCGTCATTCCACGTCGCAATCGGCCTGAGTTTTTGATCAAGGTATTTGGAGGACATAGATGATTACAAAGTTCGATAGTTTATTTGCCGGTCACGTTGACATGGATAACATCGGATACGCGGGAATTCCTGTAAATGATCGTGTTTTTGATAATGAAACCCTATCCGGAGTATTCGATAAAACTACTGCTATAGCAAAGACTATGGACGGGCTAGGCTACGATACCCTGTGGTTGGCTGAGCATCATTTTCAGCCCGAGGGCTATGAATGTCTTCCCAACGTTTTGATGCTTGCCGTCCATCTCGCTCACCTAACGAACAACATAAGGCTCGGGTGCGGGTTCAACATCGCCCCTATGTGGCATCCGTTGAGATTAGCTGAAGATTATGCCACGGCTGACATACTTACTGGCGGAAGGGTTGTATTTGGAGTTGGAAGGGGGTATCACACCCGGGAGGTGGAGACATTTGGTTCTCCGCTTTTAGATCAACCGGCCAACAGGGATCTTTTCGAGGAACAGGTAGACATCGTTTTTGAAGCATTTGAAAGCGAGTCATTCTCACACCAAGGTAAGAATTACTCTATTCCCCCTAGCGTTCCTTACAGGGGATATACGCTAGAAGAGATAACACTTGTGCCCAGGCCGTTGAACAGGCCCGTTGAATGTTGGCAACCAATACAGAGTGCGACTCCCCGCGGACTCGATTTCATGGCAAAGCACGGTATAAGTGGAATCATCGGCGGAGGGAGCTC
>JASMAO010000153.1 GCA_030754315.1 SAR202 cluster bacterium | reverse complement strand
CTGACACCAGGGCTGTACCACGTCGCGCAATTTACCCACGAGAAGCAATCACGTTGGACGACCTAGTAGACCACATGGACCATGTCAATCAGCTTGCAGGTGACTCCCGTCACTCCTCAATTGGAGGAGACACCGATGGACAAGGAGGTACAGACGGTGCACCCGCCGACGTTGATACCGTGAGTGATTACCAGATAGTAGGCGAAATCCTAGCAGATAGGGGCTACGGACAGGATGACATCGATAACATGCTATATGGGAACTGGCAGCGCTTCTTTGAAAAATGGCTTCCGACAAAAATTTGATCGTTAACCCTTCGAGTCAAATACGTTTGTAAACTACACCTAGACCCCAGGAGGTCGTAGGCGGAACCCTACTGAGTGAGTGGAATTGGCGACTCTGCAAGTACTTGCTTACTTCAAGAACTTGGGGTTATACAAACTCTCAATACACGGGTGCCGGTTTCTCACCTGCTTTATTTAGACGGAGTTTCGCTTCTTCGTAGACTCCACTTGAAAGAGGCCCTCTAATTACGGCATCTATATTTTCTTGCAGATGATCGATCCTAGTGGTTCCGACAATGATTGTGTCAGCTTGTGGGTGGCTAAGTGTATATCGTAAAACGAATGATGATCGACTCTCTCCCGCCTCAAGTAACTCATCAAGAGAAGCCCGTTCGAATAACCCCCATGTATCAAACTTGCCTTTACCAACACCAACCTCTCCCTGAGCAACACCACCCCTTATCACAATACCCACGCCCGCCTGACCAGCCTTTGTTATCCAATCCTCGTGCTTTCTTTGAAGTGCGGAGTACGGAATCTGCATGACATCAAACACTCCCCAATCCAGAAGTGT
This sequence comes from SAR202 cluster bacterium, assembly GCA_030754315.1. GTDB lineage: Bacteria > Chloroflexota > Dehalococcoidia > Lucifugimonadales > JASMAO01 > JASMAO01. Next base: position 9,933 of record JASMAO010000153.1, on the reverse strand, counting down.
AGGTAAATCTGGAAGTGAAGTTGAAGCCCCTATCCAACGCACCATTCCTTGATCGCGTATGTCACTCAATGCCTGGGCCACACCCTCTGACTCGCATTCTTCAACTGTGGCATTATGCAACTGTATAACATCAACGCTGTCGCGATTGAGGCGTCTCAGACTAATCTCTATATTCCGAAAGAGATTGTCTCTGGTCCAATCATGATCAGAGCTATTAATAGTGGGTTGTGTATCAGTGCACCCGCACTTGGTGGCCAGGTAAAACTCGTCGTGCCGTGACCGGAGCGCCCAACCGATCCACTCCTCACTGAATACATAATCATAAGCAGTGTCGAAATAGTTTATTCCAGCATCTAGGGCCGTATTCCAGACATTTTGGGCTTGCGACGGGACCCAAGTCGGTCGGTCCGGATTCCATAACGCACAACCAAATCCCAACCTCGTGACATTAAGTCCAGTTCGGCCAAGAATCGCTGTCGGTAACATGATTTGTATATGCCAATCTTTCTTTTTATACTCGTTACGTACTAGAGCCAGTATACTCCACCAACTTAATTAGCAATCATACTAATTTTAAGAACTATCTCAACATTCAAACCCGCCTAGTCAATGCTGCGGATATACTATCTTGAACCCATAGGGTCTCGATGCCACTGGAGATCGCGACTAGACCTAATTCCAATTCATTAATGAAGGATCACATTATGACAAATTCAGGCCAAGACGCCATCAAAGCTTTTCACAAATTTAACGATGCTTGGAACGACGGCGACGTAGAAACCCAGATTTCTCTAATGCATTTCCCTCACCTGCGGTTATCTGGGAACAATGATTTCCAGTCATTTGAGGCTGCGAATGACTTCCGTGCGACACAAATTGGTGTCCCAGCAATACTAAAAGCGGAGGGATGGCACCACACCTCCACGTTGTCTATAGATGCGGTCCAAGCAGGTCCAGAAAAAGTACACCTCTCTATACGCCAATCGCGTCAGCACAAAGATGGCACTGAATACAATGGGTTCGATACGCTTTGGATTTTTACCAAAGTTGATGGCCAGTGGGGAGTACAATTTCGTTCGTCATTTTTGGCGCAAACACTGGCTAATTGGTAGTAAGCGTCACGAACTGGGGCCCGTTGTTCCAAAGCTCTGACATAACAATAACTAGATTATTTCAGGGGATGTGAGCCCTTTACCCATATCCTCACATTGTGAACAATGTCGTGAAGACTGGTAAACAGACCGGAGTACGTAATGACACTGACTGCTAAACAGGCTACCGATGTCTATCATAAGGCTGTGGTAATAGACGGACTTAACGTGAGCAACTGGGACAGTCCCGCTGTCTACAAAAGCTTGAATGCAGGACACGTCACAGCGATTAACGCTACTATCGCAGTATTCGAAAACTTCACTCAGGAAATGGACAAAATTGCCCGGTGGAATCAGCGACTGGCTTCCGATGACTCTCTCATTCAGATTCGTAGCGCATGTGATATCCAAAACGCTAAGACCCATAACCAGACCGGTGTGATATTTGGATGGCAGAACGCGTCTCCCCTGGGGAATAATCTAGACAGGCTTGTATTGTTCCATCATCTTGGGGTCCGCATCATTCAACTCACATACAATGAACGTAACCTCCTTGGCAACGGGTGCTGGGAACGCAACGACGACGGCCTAAGCACCTTCGGCGTCGACGCCATTAGGGAGATGAATCGTCTAGGTATTCTAATCGACCTCTCTCACGTGGGTGACGTCACCACCATTGAGTCCATCGAGTTGTCAGATCAACCCGTATCATGCACCCACTCAAATAGTCGGTCTTTTTTTGACCACCCACGCAACAAAACTGATGAGGCGCTGCGACTTATTTCCGAAAAAGGCGGAGTGATCGGTGCTACCTCCTGGCCTCCTTTCCTACGGAATGGATTCAAATCAACCCTGACAGACTTCGGAGATGCCATCGACGATATGGTTGAGCGTGTGGGGATAGATCATGTCGGAATTGGATCCGACTACACTCAAAACCAACCCAAGGAATGGTTCGATATACTTATGTCTTTCCAAGGAACCAAATTCAACCCAAGACGGTTAGAGTACCCTGAAACGGTTACACACACCGCCGGGTTAGAAACACCCGATATGCTACCTAACGTGGCTATAGAATTGGCACGCCGTGGATACCGAGAAGAAGACATATTGAAGGTGATAGGAGGAAATTGGCTTAGGTTGTTTAATGAAGTATGGAGAAACTAGTTACGTTACCGATCAACATGACCTTCATATTCAAAATCAGGAGTTCGGACGATACTCATCCAGTAAAAATAACATGAATACGGTGACTATAAACGTCGTAACGGACAGTGGGATACGCGCAAGCGAGATTATTGCAGATCTTAGAAACGTGTCAGAAACACTCTACTATCCGATGAAATTAGTCGGATTCCGCGACCACAAACAAGACCTGCACCTGTGCCCTCAAGAGGAACGTCGAGAAGCATGTCCACACACCCTGCCAGACTCTGATCCAGATTATGTCGACTATGAGACACACCTGCAAAGATCAAGGCATGCCAACGTTCGTCTTGACTTCCCCCACGCTGATATTTCGATCTATCTTGGCTGAAACAGGAATGTTCCGCAAATCAGGTTTAGAATGTATAGCACTTAGACCTCAGCAAGGCTGAGAAGAACATGCTTGCAGACCTATCTAACTAAAAAATGAAATAACAAAGGCACGAGCTTCTATGGTTTTAGAACAAGACAGTCTAATATTAATGCCGTCTCACATCAGTCCCAGAAAGGACCAGTCAATATGTCAAACATAATCAATATTGAAGACGTCGCTTGGCAAACGGAAGACTACGAGGACTCATACCTTGAGGGCAAAATTCATCAGCACCTCGTGAAAGTAGCAAAGTACGTTTCCTCAAAGAGCCCCGTTGACACAACCAATACCAACGCAATCCCGCCAAATACCGATATTGCTTACTCTGGCCAGTCGATTGGCGCTTATGAGTATGCGCCAGGAGGATGGATATCAGATCACATTCACTCCAGCGCTGAGCAATGGTACTTCATCCTAACCGGCAAAAGTTCGATGAAAGTAGGAGATGAGGAACGAATTTGTGGTCCAGACACCATAATCTTCATTCCGCGAAATACCATTCATTCATACAAAGTGATAGGCGATGAGCCATTAAAAATACTCAACATAGCAACCTTTTTTCCCGACAAGCCCGCTGTAACCACACGAGCGTAATCATAGATATCTGTGCGCACTGATTCGGAATGAAATTCATTAGACAATTCCTAAGGAATCCCGTTGAAACGGCTGCTGTCGTTGCTTCTTCAAAAAGATTGTCGCAGTTGATAGTCGATAGGGCGGAATTACATCAGAAAAGGTGTGTTATTGAACTGGGACCCGGAACCGGTGCATTTACCAAAGAAATACTGAAGCAAGTTTCTCCTGAGGCACTATTCTTCTGCCTGGAAATCAATCAAGAATTTGTCATTGAGACCAGGCGGAATTGCCCAAATGCGATTGTGTACCATGCATCAGCAGCAGATATCAAAAAGTACCTAAATGTACACGATCGACACACATGTGATTGCATTATATCGGGATTGCCGTGGGCACTATTCGGAAAAGAACTACAAGAAGAATTATTGGAGAATATTTACGACTCCTTGGAGCAAGGCGGCAGTTTTTTGACAATCGCACACATTTCAGGATTACTGTTCCCACCGGGGATACGATTCCATAAATTATTGAACAAGAAATTTAATAGAGTCCATAAAACAGAAATTATATGGGGTAATGTACTTCCAGGATTTGTCTATCACTGTGTGAAATAAAACAGGCATTTTGGGCAATCAATACCTGCCATCCCACTATCAGATATCAACGTAGAAGAATGATCTACCAACAGCAGGGTGGCCCTCACTTTAGCCCTCCACCATGAACCGTATACGCATCTCGAGGCCTAAAGCGTGGGGCCATATGCCGACTTTATGAAACGTATATAGAATCTATTTTCTATGGAATAGTGATTCACGACTCCTGCAGCACATCTACTTCCGCTGGACTAAGTGTTACTTAACTATGGCCAAGTTGGGTAAACAGGCTCGAATTCGCTACGAGCGAGCTTGTAATTCTTGGGGTAGCAGGCTGTGGTGTATGAAATTGATCATGGGTGCGTCTACACCCGACTCTCGACCCAATCCAACCACGTGTCCAATGGCTGCTTCCAACTCAGACGGTCTCCCCTCCATTAAGTCTTTTGCCATAGAAGTAGTGTGATCCTCTGCCCAATTGTCTATGAGTCGCATTGTGTTATCGAATGTTTGATCAGACAGTTTAATCCCTTGGCTTTGGCCCACCCTTACCAATTCACGAACTGCTGTCTCAGCCATCTGCCGCGTTTCAGGAATACTACGCCACACCCCTGTGGTTGTACGGGTAATCGCACCCAGAGCACTTGCAACAGAAAATACCAAATATTTCTCCCAGAGGGCTGCATATATGTCAGATGGAATCGTCACAGATAAGCCGATCTTTTTGAAAATTTGGCTTAGCTCTTCAACTCGATCTGTAGTACTTAATGCCATCTCGCCTAGTTGTAGATTGGGGTACACGTCTGCCGTATGGCGAAGATATCCAGGCCCTACTATGAAGCTACGGAGCATACATAGGCCTATGACCACATGTTCAGCACCCAACACTGCTGCTAACTGGGCCGGAGCATCCACACCATTCTGAACCAGCAATACTGCGGTTTTGGGTCCAATCATTGGATGCATTACCTCTGCGGCATCAGGGACCTGCCAGGCCTTGACACCCAGTATGATCAAATCTACCTTACCTACTTGACTAGGATCATTGGTAACAAACTCAGGATTGGCAACAAAGTCTCCTTTGATGCTATCCACCGTTAGTCCCCGTTTCCGAATTGCGTCTAGGTGATCGCCACGGGCGATCACTACAACCTCTTCTCCAGCTTGTGAGAGTCGTCCACCGAGATACCCACCGATACCGCCTGCACCAAATACTGCTGTGCGCACATATCTCTCCTTGTCTTACGGTCTTACTCACTAACCTTAAATGAGCACTATACAATTCCCAGCCGGCCATGTCTGTTACCGAAAGTACAAGACATTACCACTTATTCCAGCTATTGGGTACAAAGAAATACTCCGCTCACAATTTGGTGTCGAGAAGAAACCATCTTCTGGTGCGTTCTTTGTTTGTTTCCGTGTAATATCCTCGCAAATCTGGCTATGCCATACGCTAGGAAGTAGGTTTACATTCTCCATCAGGTCAATGAATAATGTGTTGTAGAGAGGGGTATATACCTTCCCATGATGATCCAAAGTCTGACAGTTTCCTCCAGAGAGGTGATTTGATGCCAGTCAAAGGTCGGCTATTAAACTACGTCAACGGGGAGTGGCAGCCGTCCAGCACGGCCGAGTACCTAGACGTAACTAACCCAGCTACCGGCGAGATCATAGCAGAGGTACCCTTGTCCACTAAGACCGACGTGGACGAGGCAGTTCAGTCTGCAGCAAAAGCCTTTCCGGGATGGCGCCGAACCCCAGCCGTCGACCGCGTCCAGCACCTGTTTAAACTCAAACACCTCCTTGACAAACATTTCGAAGAACTCGCTGCTCTCATCACCAAGGATTGCGGCAAAACGCTTGCGGAATCACGCGGCGAATTACGTCGAGCTATCGAAAACGTCGAGGTCGCATGCGGCATACCAACGATGATGCAGGGATATAACAGTGAAGATGTCTCTCATGGCATTGACGAATTCATGGTACGTCAGCCCCTCGGCGTTGTAGCAGCAGTAACTCCATTTAACTTCCCCGCGATGATCCCTTTTTGGTTCATGCCATACGCGATCGCTTGCGGGAACACGTTCTTATTGAAACCTTCAGAGAAAGCTCCTACCACGATGCAGAGGGTGTTCGAGATCATGGAACAGATAAACCTTCCTCCAGGCGTCGTAGGTCTAGTCAATGGAGCCAATGACTCTGTGGACGCCATCTTGGATCACGACGATGTAAAGGCCATTAGTTTTGTGGGAACAACGGCAGTGGCAAAATACATCTATTCCCGCGCGGCGGAGAATGGGAAGCGAATGCAATGTCAGGGAGGCGCTAAAAATCCCGTGGTCGTACTACCTGACGCAGAACCAGAAGCGACGGCGGAGGCTGTAGCTGCCTCTGCTTTTGACTGCGGAGGTCAACGCTGCCTCGCGGCATCTCTAGCCATTACGGTCGGCGCAGCACATTCACCGTTTGCCGAGGCCATGGCCGATACAGCCCGTGCGCGCAGGGTTGGGTACGGCCTCCTTGATGGAACGGAAATGGGCCCCGTAATTACGGCTGACAGCAAGACCCGTATCGAGGGCCTAATCCAGACGGGGGTGGATGAAGGCGCAACAGCGCTGGTCGATGGCAGGGGCACTAAGATTCCCGAATATCCCAGTGGATATTTCGTAAAACCAACGGTGCTTGACGGACTCGACTTAAACGGGGAGGTGGTAAAGAGTGAGATATTCGGGCCAGTCTTGGGACTCCTGCATGTCGACCGTATCGATGATGCCATAGACCTGATCAACAGTGGGCGCTACGGAAACATGGCCTGTATCTTCACTCGCAGCGGAGCGTCTGCCCGCAAGTTCAGATATGAAGTCGACGCGGGAAACATTGGTATCAACTTGGGTGTTGCCGCTCCCATGGCGTTCTACCCTTTCTCAGGATGGAAACAAAGCTTCTTTGGTATCCTCCACGGCCAAGGGCGTGATGCGATAGAGTTCTACACAGAGAAAAAAGTAGTCATAGAACGCTGGGACTAGTAACCAAATACCTGCAATTTATCCAAAGGGCGGTGGAAAAAGGCCAACCCTCTAGTGTGGTTGGCTAATTTCAGAGAACCGATCAAAAAAAGATATCCGACATGGTAAACAACAAGTTGGTTGGCCTTTTAATCGAGTCATGGAAAGACATGGATAGAGTGCTTGATGGTCTTAACGAAACTGAGGCGACTCTACCTATCCACGGAAGCAGTTCATTCGCCTGGACACTGGCCCATGTCACAAACCAAGTCGATGCTGGAATAAACGTGCAGTTTCAAAAGAAGGATCGTCACAAACTTATAGGCCAGAAGCGGTTCCGTTTTGGAGGTACTGGAGAGGCAAACGAGTGGGACGCTATTAAATCAGGTGTAGAAGAAGTTAGAACAACCGCAAGGAATTATCTGGAAGAACTAGACGATCAAGGGATCGATTTAACCATCCCTTACGATGGTTCCATAAAGTGGTTGCGGTCGAAAGGTCTGAATTTGAGATACACGCTCTACCGTGCTTGCGCCCACCATTACTTTCATATAGGGGAAATAGCAACGAAACGAAACGGGATGGGACACGACGTTGGCGACTACCCTGGATTGCTTGAGGAATCTATATAAACAGCAGCGAAAACCGATACTACTGATATACATGCCAGGTCCCTGCTGCTCATTAAACCAAGAGTGATTACACCCAAATCGCAATGTGATTTAATGTGCAGTGCACAGTCCCCTAATGGGAATATCTGGTGACCCAGCTCCTCTAAAAGAGAACGGAATGGATATAGAAGACATCGTATTGTCCCGAGACAGACGTGGCATCTCAGCATTAAGGCCACATCTGTCACAGAATTTCTGTTATGAAGCCGCGGCATTAGTATCGGAAGACCCTGGTACAGCAATAATTATCACGGGCTTCTATATCCTCGATGCCGACTCCAACGAAACCGATGGTCCACCGGGAGCAATTGTGCTGGGAGAGGCACTCAAGGCTCTCGAATACAAGCCAATTTACGTAACCGACCGTTACACTCTCGACTTGATGCGCACTCTTTCTGCCAAGGATGACGTTGTGATCGATTTTCCTATCACAGGGAGTTCTGAGAGTGAAAACTTTGCCAAAAATCTACTGAGAAAGTATCGCCCTTCCGTTGTCGTTGCCACTGAACGCTGTGGAGCTACGGGAGAACAGCGTTACAGGAACATGAAAGGCCAGGACATCACTGGGTTTACTGCCAGGACCGACTACCTTTTTCAACATCACCCAGCGACTATTGGCGTAGGAGACGGTGGCAATGAGCTCGGTATGGGAAACCTAGCCTTGGCAACACCATCCGTGCCTACTTTGGTCAAAGATCCATGTACAACACAGTCGACGGCACCGGTTATATGCAGCGTCGCAAACTGGGGTATGTATGGGATAGTTGCTGCTTTATCTATTCAACGCGGCAAAAATATACTCCCGTCCATAAAAGAGGAACGCAATTTAGTAAAGAGATGTGTGCAGATGGGGGCTGTTGACGGAGCCAGTCACAAAGTTGAGGAACGGGTTGACGGATTCACATTAGAAGAAAATAGTGGAGTCCTCGCTGAATTGCACCGCCTGGTCGAAAGCCACTTACACTGAAACGTACTCGCGCCTGATTTTACGATCCAGAATATTTGGAACTGAATTATGCGAAATACGATCTGTTTTTATGTGGAAAGGGCGACGCACCAGAAAAACCTATCTGCCTCCACATTTCGTACACAATAATCGCTGCGGCGTTTGAGATGTTTAGGCTTCGGTTAGCAGGCATCATCGGTATACGTACCCTGTTTTCAATACGCAATTTATCAACCACATTACTTGGCAAACCCACACTTTCAGAACCAAAAACAATGGTGTCTCCCAGTCGGTATCGTGGGGTTGTATACAGCACAGTCCCCTGATTTGTGGCACCGTAGACCCGGCCAATAGGCACATCTTTTAAAAATCCATCTATCAAGTGGTGCACCTGGATGTGCGTTAGATCGCTGTAGTCCAAGGATGCTCTACGCAACCCGGGGTCCTCCAATTTAAAACCCAATGGTTCCACCAAATGCAAGCGGGCCCCCACGTTAGCACAGAGTCGAATTAAATTGCCCGTATTCTGTGGTATTTCAGGGGCCACCAGTACAACATTAACTATCGGCTGAAAATCCATAGTCCACCCTTTTCATAACGGGGAGTCGTAAATATCCCATCTGAAAAGATAGTCTTTTCTACGCAGACCCTTCGTTTCTCCACCATCTCAGTTCATTACTCCCCCGCTCGGCACATGCGGCAATGTCAAGACGGCCATCGCCGTCGAGATCCGCTAAAATCACTTGCCGTGCGTTGGGCCAATCTTTTTTCAAAACCTGGGCCTCCCAAGGTCCCCTCGGATCACCCCCATGTTTGAACAGTACAACCCGCCCTTCCAGGTCAGTTCCGGAAGTGGCAACCACCTCAATCTGCCCATCGCCATCAATGTCAGCCGCTACCGCTTCAAAAGCCATTGGAAAATCGTCAGCAATTATATGCTTCTTCCACGGACCCAACTCCGGCTTGCCGTTGTTCTCATACCAAACAACCTGATTCAAACCCGCACCCCCGGATTCTTGATGGCCAGATATTAAAGGTGAGGATCCTGCAATCAGACTGGGGTCAAAGTCCCACAAAGCCATGACCACATCAAGATCGCCGTCACCGTCCATGTCTACAGCATGTCCGTGCCAAGGCCCAGGGACAGAGTCAATAACGTGTTTTTTCCAATTATTTTGGCCACCGCAGCCTGGGTTTTCGTACCACATGACCTCTCCTCCAACCCGTGCACCGGCGAGCAGATCCAGGTAACCATCACCATCAAAATCCGCGGCCTCAATCGTCCGTGATTCCCCGACACCATGGTCGATAACATGCTTTATCCAAGATTGGTTACGGTTCTTAAACCATGAAACTGAGTTACCTATTCTCCAGTCTGAGGCTACGACATCGAGACTGCCGTCGCCACTAAAATCAGCGACCGTGAGGTCATAAGCACCCGGTAGTCCACCCTCAGTAATATATCGATATTG
>JASMAO010000152.1 GCA_030754315.1 SAR202 cluster bacterium | reverse complement strand
AATGTAGACATACTTACCGTTCAGGGCTATTTGCCTTGTGGGCGCCCCCGACTTAGTAACGTTTTTGACGTTTTCTATCTCTTCCCCTATGCCTTTAATGACAGCTCTCTTAACATACTGATTTTCTTTCCAATACAGCTTTCCCCCCGGCTCCGTGTCAACTGTGCACGAGACCTTGTCACCTTTCTTGCCTACTACCCAGAGGCCAGCCGGATGTCCCGCGTTCGACATCCACTCTGCCCTGATAGAGTCCTCCATCTTTGGATTCTTTGCATCACAATCGACGCAATCCATGGGGGCTCGCCGGATGGCTTGTTTTCTACCTGCAGAGGTTGCCCAGTAAACCATCTCTGCGTCCACGTCGAGTGCTAAACCCAATGGATTCATCGACATCTTTAGGTTAACGAGTGTTGTTATCGTTTTATTTTTGAGGGACATCTTCTGTATCTTCCCACCCGCTTTGTTGGCCCAATAGATTTCACTTTCACTTTCACTTTCACTTTCACTTTCATTTTCATATACCGCGATACCGAAGGGGTCGAAGTAACCCTTTGTTGCAGTCATTACCATATTCGCATCAACGACTACCTCAGCAACGTCAGCAACGGGCGATGGGGTATTCTTGTTGACCTTCATGATCTTCTTGTTCAGCCAGTCTGTGAAGTACAAATTGTCACCAGCTAACGCCAGCCACGTGGGGATACCCTTAGGATACGAGAGAAGCGGTGTTTGTTCGCTGCCGTCTTTACGTGCTTTCCAGATCTCCCGGGTTGATTGGTCACTCCAATAGATCCAATCCAGATCCAGGTCCGGATCTGTATCCGGATCTGGACTCGGCTCGACTGCGAGCCCAACCGGCTTGTTAATTTTTTTAACCTCTACAATGGCGGAGCAGTCAGCTGACGGGCACTTGTTATCGGGTTTCAGGCTTGCTCTCATGATCCTGTGGTTTTTCATGTCAGTCCAGAACACGTGTTCGGCATCTACCGCTATCTGGCGGAGGTTGTTCCCCGCGCCGATACCTTTGACCACGTTTTCGATATCAGCAGGAGTCTTATTCCAACGGATTTTCTTTTTTTTAATAAATTTGCAACTTACCCGCATATTTCGAACATTGTTAGCATTCTCTGTCCAATAGATCTTTGCTTCGCCCTCGTCGTTATTGCAGGGTGGTTGGTCTGCCTGAACAATCATTGTCCCAATCAGGGTCAACAAAGCCGTGCTCAGGGCCATTTTCAGGGTTCTGTGAATCAGTTTCACCATCTGACTTCTCCCAGGCAGACTGAGTGTGGATGCATCTCTACCTGTAATAACCACATTCGATAGTATTGTCCAATCAATTGATACCCCAATGTGACGGGGATCACACTGTCCGGTAGATTAATGGCGTCGTACTCCGAATATCAGGTTATTACGGAAGGAACGCAACTAAGAATAGATCGTATCCTCCTTGATTTAGAACTGGCCCTAACAATTGCTAGCTAAAATCGGTAGAACTTTGAGCTGATCCTGCTGCACTAGCCGCTTGGTTGCCATTGAATATTGAATTCTGGACTACGAGCGACCGTAGACGGGTAGCGGGAAGGTCGTCCTGTAATCGATTCCCGGCTGCTCGGATTCCACGACGAGTTCCCAATACCGTACAGGAGTTCCACTTAGCTCCGTGATCCATTCTGTTTTGTCGGGAAGATCAAAGGCGATTTCCAATTCGGATTGGAAATTACCGTGCTTTTGACGATTCACCGGGGATAGATTAATCGTCGGACTCGGGAGCTCTTTTTGTTCGTCGTAGTGTTGGTAACAAACTAACTCTATGGATCGATTTTTGCCTGAACCGCTGGTTTCGATTCGTTCCTCGACGAAACGGAGCGTCGCTTTCAGGTGATCCTGGGGCGTGCCGGAAAACCCGACCACAAGTTTGTCGCCAGGATGGTAAGGAAAGCTGTAAAAGCTGAGCCGGGCATACCCAAACTTCAGGAACTGAGCCAGGTGATACAAGGCGTTAGCGACTATGAGAATCATGGCGAGATCAAAAACTCCTATTACTATCCAGAAAATCCAGGATCCTGGGTCGTCAACAATGAGCACCAAATTGAATGGCGTCAGGAATACGCAGAACAGGATAGCTTTGAGAATGCTGCCGAGGGCCCGGCGACCGGCTGGATCGCGCATGCCGTGGGGATTCCAAGGGAAGTCCTGAAACCACGGCTCATTGAAATGACGCTTGGAGGCCTTCTGGATACGACGACGATTTAACAAACTTTGTACGGCATACACGAACAAGGTGCTGCCGCAGAAAAAGAAGGTCGCGCCGAACGCACCGAATATGGGTGAGCGTGGAAAGCCTTTAAAGGGGAGTGGGATCAAGCCGAAACCGCCGAGCGCGAAGAATGCCCCGAGCCCAATGAACGGCAAAGACATGAAAAGGGCGGCTTTACCGTAGGCCGTCGCTTGACTATAAGTATAGACCTTCGCGATCTTTTCCATAAGAACAAATCTAATGGAGTGGGGTAAGGCGGGCAACCTAGATCCCCGACAAGGCTGAGGATCACCGTGGTTAGTGGAGTGTTCGTATCCACTAATCCAAACTCTCTACATTCTGGGCACACTGCCATGATCGACTAGGAACCCGCCATCCCTTTGTTAAGGGTCAGATTGATGATTCCACTACAAATAGAAACGGAGTAGGATAGCGGGCATGAACCGTTTTCTGGCAACTGTGTTTCTGTGCGGATTGCTGATCTCCGGTGCGTATGGCGAAACCAAAACAATTGATTTTCATGGTGGCACCTACACTGGTGAATTAGTTGATGGTGTGCCAGATGGCCAAGGTACTCTCACCTTTACCAATGGTGCAAAGTATTTCGGGGAATTCAAGGCCGGCAAAATACATGGTAAAGGCGCCTGGTCTAATCCGGATGGATCAGGGTATGTTGGGGAATACAAAGATGGCAAAACCCATGGTCAAGGCGCTTTCACATTTCCCGATGGAAGAAAGTACGCCGGGGAATTCAAGGACGATAAGAAACATGGCCAGGGCGTTTTTATTTGGCCCGACGGCACGAAGTATGATGGGGAATTCCAGGCCAACCAAATGCATGGTCAAGGTGCTCTCACATTTGCCGATGGAAGAAAGTACGTCGGGAAATTCAAGGCCGACGAAATGCATGGTCAAGGCGCTTTCACATTTCCCGATGGAAGAAAGTATGTCGGGGAATTGCAGGCCAACCAATTCCATGGCCAAGGCACTCTCACATTACTGGATGGGTCGAAGTTTGATGGCGAATGGAAGAACGATGTACCGTATGGACAGGGCACTATGACATTTGCCGACGGAAGAAAATATGCCGCGGAATACAAAGATGGAAAATTCAATGTATCCCTTTCGGAACGAAAAAAGGCGGATGAAATTGGGATAACGATGGAGTACATGGGTGGCACCTATAAAGGAGAGGTGTCCGATGGTGTTCCTCATGGTCATGGCACACTCACATTTGCCGATGGATCAAAGTTTGTCGGGGAATTCAAAGACAACAAGCTCTGGCATGGGGCCAAGTACGACAAGTTGGGAAATTTAGCTACAACCTATTCAGAGGGTGTAGAGGAAAAGAATGTTGGTCTAGGCCCCGAGGCACAGGCTCTGCATGAAAAACTACAGGTAATTTTAAAGAAAGCATTTTATTTTACCCCTGTTATGATTTCAGAAGGAACTCTTGATGACCCCGGACCACCCATTACTGAGACATGCCCTGCCGATATATCAAAAAGGGTACAGGCGGTGTCTGATGAAGAAACCAAGAAGCTATATGAACCGATAGAGCGTGAATCTGTGCTTGAGACTTCGAGTCGAATAATGAATAAATTCAATAGTCATTTTACTCAGTCAGAAGTAAAACTTGTTGTTGATGCATTAGAACAGTATCCTGATTGGTCCAAAGAGGAACAGGAGGTATTTAATAAAACAGATCTTGGAAAACGGAGTCAGCAGTTGATTGGCCCGGAACTTATACGAGCATTTGAATTCTCAGGTCGACAACTTGCTCGAGTCTTGCCTGAGGCATTGGAAGAGGCCGAGGTCCGGCTAAAACTTGAAGGCATCACTAAAGTCACAGAGGACAATTGGTGTCTGAAAGATTAGTTGAGCAGGCTATTGGTCTGGGAAAGGGTTTGCTCCGTTCGCTCACCTAAATCCTCTGCCTTTAAATATGTATAGTGCATCAGTATCTTGGTGTGACCTGACCGCATTTTCTAGTCCAGTTTGTGAGGGAGAATATCAACATTTCTTCAGCGAGAAGTAGAGGAGTAGGATAGGCAATATGAAACTCTGGTGACTAGATAAGAAGATCAGATGAACAGATTGCTCGGTATTGTGTGGTTTTGTGTTTTCCTTGTCCCCTGTGCTTATGGGGAAACCATTACTTATGATGATGGAAGCAGTTACGTTGGGGATGTGTCTAATGGTGTTCCACATGGCCAGGGCACCTACACCTTTGCCAATGGTGATAAGTATGTCGGGAAATTCAATTCCTTGTCATTTCATGGTCAGGGCAGTTATTTCTATGCCAGTGGCAATAAGTACGTTGGGGAATGGAAGGATGACAAGCAAAATGGTCAAGGCACCTTCACTTGGGCAAATGGAGACGAGTACGTTGGGGAATTCAAGGAGGGCAACCGGCACGGTCAAGGCACTTTAACTTGGGCTGGTGGAAACAAGTACGTTGGGAAATGGAAAGATGGCAAACAGTTGCTAAACGAAGACCACCCACGATCCAAGCAAGAACTGATCGACGCTTACAAGCAAGCCCACGCATCTGGTGAGGTCGAAGCCGTTCTCGCTCTCGTTCATTGGGGCGAAAACGAGGGGGAGGAGGATCATTCACACGTGCGCTCGCTTCTGGAGTTCGACTTCGATCCAGCAGTAGTCGGCGAGCTTCAGAAAGTCACTATCGAACCACTTAAGCCCGATTCGATTATCGAATACGAGAAGGACGGCAAAACCTACCGGCCACCTTTACCACCGATCGGGGAGCTCGTGATCACATTCAAAATAAAGACCAACACCTACAGCGCCACGAGTACGACTCAGTTACTCGTGGCCGAGAAAGACGGGGGACACTACATCGTTTTCGCTCCGTTGCCTGATTGATCGGTGTAGCCACATCTTCTGATCTGAACGTGGTAATGATTGTGACGCTTTTTGATACTTGCCATGATTTCTCCGTGTGCCAGAATTGTGCCAATGTGGAGAAGGCACAAGGCACCTCACGTGAGAAATCACGCTAGAACATCAGTAAAACAAGGAGATAAATGGTCGGGGTGAGAGGATTTGAACCTCCGGCCCCTGCCTCCGGAAGGCAGTGCTTTCTACGGGGTATAACGTTAAATCAACCACATACGCACACCGATCCCGCGCGAATGTGACTGGAATGGACTGGAGTGGACATATTTCGGTCACATTCTGGTCACAGTGCTAATTCCTTCCTCACTGACAGAAATACTGAGTCTTCTCAGCAGATACAGCTAACCTGCCCAAAATAATTCATCTTCGAAATTCCAGCAGGGGCCCCAGTCGGGTTTGAAGATTGATTCGGCTGTTTAATGGAACGATCCATATCCCCTTAAGGCCAATAATCGAGATCGATACACGCAAACGGACATAAAGAGACTGGAGAGGACTGGATTGGACCCAGTTTTAGCACACTAGTAATTGGGAGAAAGAATGGGCCAGTAGCAATGGCCTAAAAGCAGTGGAAAATGGTGCTCCTAACTGGACTTAAGACCTTTTAAGTTGCTAATACCGTTCAGACTCTATTGACGGCCAAATAATTATCCAAAAACAAATATGGGACTACTCCACGCTTGAAACCCATCCTCCGTAGTTACGCAAACCCACAATGGGTTGTCTCCCTCCGATTTAAGAGGTATACGCAGCTGATGTGCGACCTCACGGTGCGTATTCTCCTCTGGAAGCCGAAATACACGGAGGCGACGCTCAAGACCCCCAGCCTCTAGTACAGTATCTTCCAACCCCACCAAATCTAGGAGCTGCTGGATTGTTCCACGATTAGTGGTCAAGTCCAGCTGGGCACCATCGTCTTCACTTAGCCATAC
>JASMAO010000151.1 GCA_030754315.1 SAR202 cluster bacterium | reverse complement strand
AGTATTCAGAGATTTTAAGACCTGTGTTTCCGAGTCGTTTGTTATACAACAATTCTGCCTTTTTTTTGGTTGTGGCCGCTAATGGCCGCGGTGCCAAGGCGTGTGCTGGTTTGGGAGGGTAAGACATTGGAGCTTGTGCTTCGAATTCGTTTGCAAGCGTTCGCACTTCGTTCATTACTTCTCTCGGTGCTAATTCGGACCATGCTTTGAGTACGCCTGATATATGTTCGATCTTACGAGCTCCAAAAATCGGAGCGGTTACCCCAGGGAATTCTGAGACCCATTGTAAGGCGAGACGAATAGCCGGCTGTTTGTGCTTTTCACTGATGGAAATTAATTCTGCGGTAGCATCGAATGCGGCTTTGTTGAAGTATCTGGACTTCAGCCCACCGCCTTTTGAATCGTCACGAGCACCGAACTTTGACCCGCTGATCGCTTCGCCGCTGTTTCCATGCTGGCCTGTGAGCATTCCACTAGCCAACGGTGAATAAGGAACCACAGCAAGCGCATGTTCGGCTGCGAATGGAATCATTTCCCGGCCTAATCCAGGCTGCAGGATATTGAATACACTTTGGATAGCCTCGAAACGGTATAAGTTGCGCACATCTGATGTCCAGAGACCTTTAGCTAAGACCCAAGTTGGGAAATTGGAAGCGCCAGCGTAAACGACTTTGCCTTGGTGTATCAAATCATCGACTGCGCGGAGGGTTTCTTCGATAGGAGTCTCTTCATCCCAGGAATGGCAGTAGAGCAGATCGATGCGATCGGTTTGGAGTCTCCGAAGTGATTCTTCGACTGCACGAATAATATGGTACCTGGAGGCTCCGATATCATTTACCCCGACTCCTACAGCTGAGCGGTATTTTGTTGCGAGTACAATATTATTTCGTCGACGTGAATTGGTCAGATAGTTTCCGATTATCGTTTCTGAGCGACCTTCGTTGTAAGAGTCTGATGTGTCGACGAAATTGATACCACCATCCAGTGCCATTCCGAGGATTTGGTGGGCGGTCGGCTCGTCGCATCCCCATTCATTACCGTAGTTGTCGGTACCAAGGCATATGTTCGATACCTTTGTACCAGTGCGCCCTAGTTTTACATATTCGATAGGAATTTCTTGACCCCTTGAATGATGAAATTGCTGTTGTGCTTATCTATGTACCAGAGTGACCCAACGTGATTCAGACACTGATATATAGGCTGCATCAACGATTTCCGCTGCCTTCAGTCCATCGTAGAAGCTTGTTTCAATGAGTGATTGGTCATCGGCAACGATTGCATCAGCGAATTGCTGGTAAGGCTGTGGGTATTCCGGGCCTGGGTCAAGTTGTGCAACCGGATTGTTCGGTCCTGTGACTCCTCGTATCGCGTACCTTCCATCCGTAGTGAGTCGGCCTTTTTCTCCGGAAACTTCGACACGGGGCGAAGTCTTCCCGTCGGGATCAGTTCCTCTTGATGCGAACGATGTATGTACCACCGCTATGCCTCCTTTGACCCATTCACATAAAAACCCGGAAACGTCAGGAACGTCGACTTCAATGCCTTCAGGGTTGTCTGCGGTTGGACGTTGCACGTGCGTGGTATCGAATGATGCGACGACTCTCTTGACATCTCCGTTTATAAATCGAAGCATGTCAAATACGTGTATAAGCTCATACACCGAACCGCCTCCATTTTCAGATCGGAATCGCCACGAAAGAGTTTCTGGACGGGCATCGTACTGGTGGGACATACCCCACCAGAGGTTTGCATGGTAAATACGCCCGATGAAATCATCATCGATGTAGCGTTTTATACGTCCTATCATAGTGTTGCCGCGCTGATTGAAATTGGTGCAGTGAATGATGCCGGCTTTTTCGGCTGTATCGAGCATTTCTTTGCAGTCGCTAGCCTTTAGGGCAAGAGGCTTGTCGCACAAAACATGTTTCCCCGCGGCGATGGCGTCGAGAGCAATTTGTTTATGTGAGTCGGTAGGAGTGATGATATCGACTGCGTCGAGAGAGTCCATATCCAGCATCTCGTGATGATTGGTGAAGCTCGTTGGAATATCCCATTTTTTTTGGAAAGTAGCGAGTTCTTCACTATTGCGACGCATCGCAGCTACAACCTCGACGTTGTCGAGTTTAGAAAACTGTTCCATATGCGTGTTTGCAAATTCACCTGCACCAATAATTCCGATACGAACTTTACGTGTTCCTGAAATCAATGTTGATCCAACCTGCAACAGTCACATGAATATCGATTCGAGCCTTTTCAGAGAGGGTGAACTTACAGATCGATATTAGAAACTCATAGTCTAGCGAAAAAAGAAGAGCATGATTGGTTATTCGCTCGTATTTACCGCCAGTCTTGTGTACCCGTGGGGCGGAATAAGTTATCTGTGATTCCGTACGCTTCTCCGTGTACCGCGCCGCCCGGGAATACTTTGCCTGGGTTAAATCGTTCTTCTAGCGATGGGACACCGATGGGTGCTTTATCGGGTGATTCGCCTATGAAGGCTTTACGTAGGCGCCCCATAGCTTCGAGATCGTCCTCATTGAAGACCAGCGGCATATACGCCTGTTTTTCTATACCTATCCCGTGTTCTCCCGACAGGGCACCACCTGCGGCGACACAAGCTTCTAGAATTCGGGATCCCGCTAGTATGGCTTGTTTGACCTCTTCTGGATTTCGTTCGTTGAATAATATTGCTGGGTGAATGTTTCCGTCACCGGCGTGGAATACATTTGCGACGGTAACCTGGAGTTCGGCTGCAATCTGATCAACCTGTCGTAGGATCTCACGGAGCTTTGTGCGAGGTACAACACCATCGACGAGATAATAGGTTGGGGCGATTGATCCGTAAGCGCCAATTGCCCCTTTTCGAGTTTCCCATAGTTTGGTTCTGCTTTCCTCGTCGTTCGCTTCGCGTATTTCCATCGCACCGTTGTTATTGCAGATTTCGATAATTGCTTCGGCTTGTTCTTCAACCGTTTCTTTGAGCCCATCAACTTCGATTATAAGTACGGCTTGGGCTTCTGCAGGGTACCCAGGTTGGTAGAACGGCTCCACTGCGTCAATCGTACTGCGATCCATCATTTCAAGTGCTGATGGCACCATTCCTCCGGCGATGATTTCGGAGACGGTATTGGATGCGGCGTCCATAGTGGTAAAGGCAGCCAGCATGCTGTGGATCATTTCTGGTTTTGGAAGAAGGCGAACTGCTATTTTAGTCACGATTCCAAGAGTGCCCTCGGAACCTACAAATGCCCCTCTTAGGTCATATCCGGTCGACTCACGTTCAGTTCCTCCAAACCATGTGAGAGAGCCATCAGCTAGAACAACCTCGAGGCCAAGTACATGATTTGTTGTCACCCCCAATGCTAGGCAATGCGGACCTCCCGCGTTTTCACCGATGTTACCGCCGATAGTGCAGGTTTTCTGGCTAGCAGGGTCGGGTGCGTAGAAAAGTCCAAGGTGACTGACTTTTTCAGACAGATGGAGGTTGATCATGCCCGGCTCGACGATGGCAACGCGATTTTCGGGGTCGACTTCTATGAGACTCGTCAAACGAGTTAGGGCAATAATTACTGAGTTGCGAAGTGGGACTGCTCCCCCTGAGAGGCTGGTTGCTGCGCCACGTGCGACTATGTATGCTCCATGCCTGTTGGCAGTGCGGACAATTTCTGAGACTTCCTCAGCTGTCGACGGTAAAACGACGGCTTGGGGCATCGCTTTGTCAATCGAACCGTCATATTCGTAGACCAAAAGATCTTCAGGCTTCCAGATCACGTACTGGTTGCCAACGATCTTTGAAAGGTCGGTAATTAGCGAATTCAACGAATGGCTGATTGGAATATCAGGTGGCATAGGGTAATTGTTACACGCGTTTGGCTTTGTCACCAAATCTCAGAATATGACTCCTGTGCCTGTGACATTTCGGACGATTTCACGATCTTCTTGATCTTGCATAATTTTGGCTGCTAATTTGTCGGGATCTCCCCATTGTTCGAGGAGGATTTTCACCAGTTGATCTTTGATATGGGTGTGTTCTGCAGCTTCTGATAGATTCGTGAATTCATGTGGGTCCGACTCTAGATCATACAGTTCAATCTCCACTGGGTTGCCATGCCCGTAGCAAAGTTTCCATTTTCCGGACCGTACCATTCCCATAGGCCGGTCTGTACCGTGGGCAAAATGTTCGCATATCGCAACATCAATAAGTCCCGATGTGTCGCCATGTAAAGCTTGAATCAGTGATTGGCCGTCGAGATTCCACTTTTCGAGTTTAACTCCGGCTAAGTCGAGTATTGTTGCTACCGCGTCCACATTGGATACTGCCTCACCGATACGTAGGCCCTGCTTGAAATTGCCGGGCCATGAAATTTGGAGTGGTACGTTTGCCGATTGTTCGTAAAAGGACATCTTTCGCCACAGCCCGTGGCCACCGAGCATATCTCCATGATCTGACGTGTGAACAATCACGGTGTTTTCTGCTAACCCCTGTTCTTCGAGGGTGTCCATAAGATGTCCGATCTTATCGTCGAGATATGTGCAAAGACCGAAGTAGGCGGCTCGTGCCCGAGCGATTTCATCGTCTGTCCAGTCACCATCGAGTCCGAACATTTGGCGCAGGCGCCGTGCAGACGGCGGTAACTCATCAATATGTCCCTCGGGTAGATTCGGAATGGACACGTTGTCGGGATAGTATTTTGAGAAGTAAGCTTCAGGCACGATGAATGGGAAATGAGGTGCTATGAACCCAACACACATCGCAAATGGCTTGTCGTGTCGTGCCGGGTCAGACAGATATTTGACAGCAGCTTCCTCCATTGCATCGTCTGCTTCGATCATAGGGCTGATCCCAGAATCAGCTTCTGTTACCGCGTGCCAATCTTCAGTTGCCTGGGGGATTCCATTCGACCATCGGAAATGTTCGAGTGGTTCTTCGATGTGTGGGTCTCTGGCTAATTGCTCTTCGAAGCCGTGAAGGGCATCTGGCCCAACAAGGTGCATCTTACCGCTCAAGGCAGTATCGTAACCCTCACTGCGGAGTAAATATGGCCAGGTAAGCCTGTCCACAGGTATTGGCTTGGTGTTGTCCCATATCTGGTTGGTTGAAACATACTGCCCGGTCATGAAAGAGGCCCGAGAAGGTATGCACAGAGGTGAATTGCAATAGTTCGCGTCGAAAGTCACTCCTTGATCTGCAAGACGATCCATATTTGGGGTTTCAATTATCGGATGACCGTATGTCGATGAAAACTGTGCACCGTGTTCATCGGACATTATTACTAAGAAGTTGGGTTTCAAATTTGAAGTTATTGAGTTGATCTTTCTGTTTGTCGTGGCGGGAACGGTTTCACCAGAGAAGTTGATTATGGGGCGACCACGGCTCGAGTGACTTCGCTGCCTTCCTGGGTACCTAACCATTCTGCTGTTTCGAATGCCTTGCCGATTTGATCTAGCGGGAATTCGTGGGAAACCACGCTGGTGAGTGGATACTTGTCTGAGGTTCGCTCGAGGAAATCGATGGCGTTCGGGATTATCCACGGGTCGTAGTGCTGTATTCCGTAGAATCGCACCTGATTCTTAACCAGTTCTGAAACATCGATTGAAGCGAACGAGTTGGGTGATATGTGTCCGACCTCAAGGTACACGCCTCGCATTCGTACCATTTTTAATCCTTCTTCCACTACAGCGGGGAAGCCCACCACTTCGATCACCTTGTCGGCACCGATGCCGTTTGTCAGTTCCATTACGCGCTCGATACGGGATTCAGGAGTCTCATATTCGTTCATATCGATGGTATGGGTTGCTCCGCACTGTATCGCCAGATCGAGTCGAGGTTTCTGGCCGTCGATCACGATAACTTTGGAGGCCCCAAGTTCCTTTGCGACGGCAGTTGCATTCACGCCGAGTCCACCTGCTCCCTGCACGACCACGTTGTCGCCAAGTCGAACACCACCTAGGTGCATCGCCTCGTAAACTTGTGCCAGTGCGCAATTTATCGGTGCAGCTGCGGCGTTCGTTATTGAGTCAGGCAGCTTGAATACATAATTCGGGCTGCGCAAATAGTAGTACTGGGCGAATCCACCGTTACAGACCGGCCACTCTTCGAGCGGTTTTCGACCCATTCTGAATTTGCACGCGCCAAACTCACCGCGAAGGCAGTTATAGCATCGAGCGCAGGGAAAGAAATAGGAATAGGCAACTCTATCTCCCTCTTTGAGTGGCCGTCGCAGGGAATCAGTTGTGATCTTGTTGCCCATGACGGCAACTTCACCCATCATCTCGTGCCCAAATACAAATGGATCTCTTGGCGGGTCATTTTTATCCAGACCATCACCACGCCAGATATGTAGGTCTGAACCACAGACACTTGTTGCTCTCACTCGTATCTGAATGGCGTCCGCTTCAAGTTCAGGCAGGGGAAGGTCTCGCATCTCCCAGCTCTTATCTGCATCGTGCCAGACAGCCGATGTTCCCATTTGTGCCATTGATATCTCCTCTGCTGATCGTTAAACCCCAACCTTATGTTATCTGCGTGAATGTGCCATGCTAAATGCGATTGCAGATAATTTATTTGTACAAAGACTAAGCCACAATATCCAGCGGAACGATTATTCCACTTGACTCCGATGGATTTTCGGAGAATAAAATTGCTATGAGCAAGACTCTGGCAGGTATTTGCTTGAGCGGGCTGATCAACGATGCAGGTGGACTTTTATCGCAATCCGGTGATCACAACTATCATTGAGCAGGAATTAATGACCACATCCAAATGGCGATCTCGTGCCGGTACGACATTTCAAATAGAAAAACGCGCGGCATTAGGATCTCGAGGTATGGTCGTTACTAATCACCCTCTTGGTTCTGCGGCAGGATCCGAGATGCTTCTTGCGGGTGGTAACGCTATCGACGCGGCGATAGCAGCCTTATTTGCCCTTTCGGTTGTTGAGCCGATGATGGTGGGTATATTCGGTGCGGGGCATATGAACCTGAGGCTCGCCAATGGAGAGCACCATGTTATAGACGGCTACGCCACTGCACCCGCTGCATCTACCGAAGATATGTACAAGCCAATTGCCGACTCTGGGCCGGATTATTTGAAAAGTGTTGGCGACGCAAGCTCATTGGGCTATCTGTCGATCGGTGTGCCTGGCAACCTCAAAGCATGGACCGAAGCGCTTGAGACCTGGGGGACACTTCCTTTGAACCAAGTGATGGAGCCTGCGATTCGGTTCGCCGCTCGTGGTTTCAAGGCAAGCGGATACCTTAGTGAAACCGTTGTTCAGGTGAAAGATGTAATCAGCAGATTTTCAGAGACAGCTTCTACTTATATGCCAGGCGGAATTGCATTGAGGCCAGGTGAACTTGTTGATCGGTCTGATTATGCGTTGACACTTCAGGCCATAGCGGAGCAAGGATCTGATTATCTTTACAACGGACCTCTTGGTGAGATCGTATGTGACTACTTGGGACGCAATGGTGGGATTATTACCTTGCAGGATCTTGAGGCCTATAAAACTATTCGTCGTAATCCCGTTAAGGCTGAGTACCGGGGATACGAGTTATTTGCTCCGCCGCCTCCTTCGGCTGCGGGTGTTCACATCGCGGAAATGCTCAACATCCTGGAAGAATTTGAAGTGGCCAAAATGGGGTTTGGCACCGCTGATTCAATCCATCTATTACTTGAGTCTATGAAAAAGGCATTTGCGGACCGTAATCGCTACACGGGTGATCCTGATTACGTCGAGGTGCCTGTCGATCGTTTGATAGCAAAACACCATGTAGAAGAATTCATAGATAACCTTGATATGGACAAAGCATCGCCCGAGATTGACCCCGGATCGAACGAACCTGATCATACGACGCATATCACGGTTGCCGATCTGGACGGGAATATTGTCGCTGCAACTCAAACGATTAATGAACTGTTTGGGTCTAAAGTAACCGTGCCAGGAACCGGCGTGTTGCTCAACAATACTCAACAGATGTTCGACCCACATCCCGGGCATGCTCTTTCTGTTCAGCCTGGCAAGCGGGTCACGAGCAGCATGTCACCAGTGATCGTAATGCGTGAAGGACTACCAGAATTCGC
>JASMAO010000150.1 GCA_030754315.1 SAR202 cluster bacterium | reverse complement strand
TGAATGGGTGAATAGTGGCGCTTTCGTAAATAGGGTCAATTTTGTTTCAGACCGATTCAGTGATCCGGAGTTGCCAGGTATACGATCTATCATAGATCGAATTACACGATCCAATGGACACGCAATTACCGCAGAAGGACTTGTAGACCGTTGTCTAGAACAGTTGGGGTTCTTGGAGTTGGAGGATGATGTTCGACAGGAGATTATCGAACAGGTTGTCGATAGCGGTCCTATTTCGTTTGGGTCTCATATTGAAGCATCGCGGCATGTTTGTAGCGTACTCGCACTGATTGCGGGTACTAGGGAATACCAGTTTGGCTAGGACCAAAACGACGATTGGCAGGACTTGGCATTTCGTCCGTTTCATGGGGCGTAATAGTGCTGTCCACAATCTGAGAGTTAACCAGAAAAGTGTAGGAGGATTCACTCATCCTTATGCGATCAGCGTAGCTCCGGATGATATGCTTTTTGTTCTCAGCAGGGGCAACGGTTACA
Organism: SAR202 cluster bacterium; assembly: GCA_030754315.1. Lineage (GTDB taxonomy): Bacteria > Chloroflexota > Dehalococcoidia > Lucifugimonadales > JASMAO01 > JASMAO01. Next base: position 5,904 of record JASMAO010000150.1, on the reverse strand, counting down.
GCAACGAGATGGGTCATACGAGTCCTCCGCCTCCCGCGGGGCGCGTGTCCAAGACTACGATTGATGAAGATCATCTGGGTGATTTTGCCAGGGCAGACTTCATATGGCCATCTGGCATCGCTGTTGCTTCAGATGGGTATGTGTATTGCTCTGACGAGTATAGGCAGACCATTGGTGTCTACCACCCAGATAGGCTGTTCCCGTTTCCAGAGTTCGATCCCGGTGGTGAATCGGTTCGAGAGTGGGGTGAGCATGGCTCGAAGCCTGGTCAATTCGATGGACCAACTGGAATTGACTTTGATTCCCAAGATAATCTTCATGTCGTTGATAGCCGGAACAATAGGATTCAGGTGTTTACAACCGACGGCGGTCTGGTTAGGGGTTGGGGTGGAAGTGGCGAGGCTCCAGGACAGTTCAAAAGGCCATGGGGAATTCATGTTGACAAAGAGAACTGCGTGTTTGTCGCAGATTGGGGTAACGATCGCGTTCAGAAATTTACTCCAGATGGTCAATATCTGATGGCCTTCGGTTCTACCATTGAAGACGGAGGTGATCTTTATCGACCTGCTGATGTGGCTGTTGATAGTGACGGTGATGTTTACATCACCGATTGGGGTAACAGGCGTGTACAGATCTATGAGCCCAATGGAGACATAATTACGGCGTTATACGGTGATGCTGATGATCCGCGGATGTCAGGTGCTGCCATGCATATCTTGACGCGTGATCCTGAGAATCAGCCTGCTTTCAACCGTGTCATGCATATGCCAGAATTTGGAAGGTTCGGTCGTCCGACTGGTATCGCCCTGACTAGAGATGATCACATTGCCGTATGCGATACTCGTGGCAGGGTTCAGGTATACAAGAAAGATAATGAATACATGGAGCCCGAGGTGAATTTTCAGATAGACGGTTAGCTATATCTGCGGTCTTCGTGTTCCTTCTTTTTGAGAGACATTTTCGAGAGCGTTAGCGGCCTTCAGGAGAGTTGCTTCGTCGAAGTGTCGACCCACAAGCTGGACACCGATCGGCAGTCCGTCATTGCTCCAGCCGTATGGAATGGATATTGCTGGGGAGCCCGTGAGGTCGAATGGGACGGTAGCCCTTACGGAGTTTCTGGGCAGCACCACTTCACCATCTACGTTCAATTCACTTGTGCCGTGTTTCGGTGCGTGTGTGACGCTCGTTGGGCATAGCAGCAGGTCATACTTACTGAAATAGAATGCGAGATCATGGCAAAGTCGTTCACGTTCATTCCAGGCTTGCTGGTACTCCCGTGCTGTCGGCTCCGGCACTTGCAGACGTTTTTGGATAACAGGCGACAGTTCCTCTTCTCTGCCCGATATGAATGGCTCCAAGTAAGGTACAAGCTCAGCAGTAAATAATTTAATGGAGATGTCTTGTGCCGGAGGATTGTTCCACCCGCTAAGAGTAACGGGTTCAATTTTGCATCCCAGTTGCTCCAAGCTGTTTGCAGCTGATTCAACTACGCTCTGCACATCTTTAGCCACTGGAGCGAACGGTCCCTCAGAGCACCAACCAACCCTTAGCTCCGACAGTGCACCACCCAGATTCTCTAACTCCGGAACAGGGACTGGGACGGCATATGGATCTATTCCGTCCGGCCCGGACATTATGCTCAAGGCGACAGCTATGTCTTTAACCGTACGGGCCATGGGACCTATATGCATGAATCTCAGTAGTGTGTTGGGCCAGTGTCCTGTGAGCGGTACCCGGCCGTGCGTTGGCTTCAGGCCGACGATACCGCAATGAGTGGCGGGTTGGCGGATCGAGCAAGCTAGGTCACTCCCAATGCCTATGGGTGACAGACCAGATGCGATGGCTGCCCCTTCCCCACCGCTAGAGCCACCCGAGGTGTGGTTCTGATTCCATGGATTATTGGTACGGCCGTAAACTCGGTTATCCGTCTCGAACCAGAAAACAAATTCAGGTACATTGGTATGGCCGAGAAAGATCCCACCAGCATCTTTAAGCCGTGTGATCGCTGTAGCATCGGCAGTTGGTATGTGGTCCGCGAATAACCTCGAACCACGGGTTGTCCGGACTCCTTTTGCATCGACTGAATCTTTGGCAGTAAATGGAACGCCATGTAGAGGACCCCAGAGATTGCCATTCATCAACGCAGCTTCGGCCTCATGGGCTCGGTCTAACACTCCTTCAGTTAATTCCACGATTGCGTTAAGTTTGGGGTTGATTGAATCAATGCGGTCCAGATGAGCGGTTACCACCTCGACCGGGGACAGCGTTTTGTCCCTAATGCTCTTAGCCAATTCAGTCATTGTCAGGTAGCAAATTTCTTCGTTCATGTCCGTTTCTCCAAGCGTGGATTTAGTGGCGTGGTCAGGATTAGAATGTAAAAGTGCGCTAGCTTAGAATGGTTGTCGTGACTACGATTTCCTCAGATGGGGGAAACCTCAAATTACAGGCCAAGTTCCAGGTAGAGGGAAGCCGATGCGGGCGCAAAGGCTTTCGGCTGCCGCGTCAGTTCTCGCGTACGCCTCGTCTGAGTTGATGTTGGTCAGTTTCCCCCCTTCTAGCACTGGGTTGCCGTTCACCAACACTGTATCCACCGTTTCTGTAAGTGATGAGTATACGAGGTTGGTGACAAGGTTGTGAGCTGGATGGGTCTCTGGTGCGGTGGTGTTGTGTATGACGATGTCCGCTCGCTTACCTACCTCAAGTGACCCGATTTCTTCAGCCATGCCGACCGCTCGTGCGCCATGGATCGTAGCCATTTCTAAAGCCATCTCTTCCGAAATAGCCGGTACTTGACCCCTAACCTCACGGTGAATAAGGCAGGCTAAATACATCGCCCGTCCTATGTCCAAGGAATTGGCCCAATTCGCTGCGTCACATCCCAGTGCAACAGACACCCCGCTGTTTAACATTTCAACGAATCGTCCAATTCGCGCCGCTCCATAACCTCTTTTGATTCCAGGGGCAGGGCAGTGAACCACGTTGGTATCTGTTTGAGCAAGTATATCAATCTCGTTATCGTCAACGTGTATCATGTGTACCAATGTCGTGTTAGGGCCGAGAATACCCAGTTTAGCGAGATGTTCTATAGGACGGAGGCCTGTCCTAATCTGGCAGGCATCCACCTCGTCTTTGCTCCAGGATTGATGCATTATCAAAGGGACATCGTGACTTTCCGATAATTCTTTGGCATTCAATAATAGTGTGTCTGAAGCGGTGCCGAGTCCGAGCAAGCTTGCTGGGCTCCATGAGAGCCTGTCCTTCTTGAAACGAGTAATTTGGTCTTCAAGTCGTTCCAGGTTATTCTCGGTTGTTCCCACCGTCGCGGGGTCTTTGAACCAGCCAGGCGTATCTCCGCTGTCTTTGATCATATGGCCAACTAAGCCTCGCATACCGATGGACTCTACTGCTTCGACCGTGCCGCTCAAGTACTTACTACTGCCAGTGTCGGCGAAGGTTGTAGTGCCGTTATGGACCATTTCCATACTCGCTAACAGCACTGATGAGTACTCCTCCTCCTCTGTTTTCTCGGCCGCTGATGGTGGACCGTATTCCCTTACCATTCGCTCTTCCTCGTAGAAGTCTGGGAGGACACCACGGACGAGTTGAAGTGTAGGATGGACGTGGGCGTCTATGAATCCCGGATGGACCAACGCCCCTTTCAAATCGCGTATTTCAGTTGCCCTTACCATGGGATCGACTTCTGTGCTGGGACCGACTGCTACGATACGACCTTCAGCTACAGCAATGGAACCGTCACGTAGTACCCGGCGCTGTGCATCCATAGTGATAATGCCAGCGTGGTTTAGTAGAAGGTCTGCAGACCAGGGTCCAGGTCCGTTATTATTGGTAACTGCCGGCATTTTGAATCGCTCCTTCACTCGTGGCTGTTTGGACTATTACTTAGTTTAATGTGGCCATGTTAGCGTGATGCACCTTTTAGTACCACTCTGGACATTCGGGCCGTTAAAATGACTGGCATTGTGGGTGATAGCATTTCTAACGAGGCGTACGAATCTATGGATATGAGGTCAAGGCATCTGTTTTTGAGATCTCTGAAGCATGTTCTTGGTGGAAGAAGTCTGCGGATACCCAAGAAGGTTAGAAGTATGCCTTAATATAGGAGCGCATATGTCTACCGATGCTGAATTTTGCTCCAAGTGTCCCTTAGAGTGACTGTTCGGTTGAATACAAGAGAGGTTGGGGACGAATCCTCAGTATCCACGCAAAAGTATCCTAATCGTTCAAACTGAAACCTGTGTCCAGGGATTGCATCAATGAGGCTGGGCTCGGCCATGCAGTCGCGAAGTGTCTCCAGAGAATTGGGGTTGGAGATGAGTTCAATTTTCCCGTCCGATTCCACTGATTTGAACAGATATTCATATAGCCTGACCTCTACTCTCTGTGCGTGTTTTGCGGATACCCAGTGGATGGTACCTTTCACTTTGCGTCCATCCGGAGCTTGACCTCCTCGTGATTGTGGATCGTAAGTACATCTGAGTTCGACTATGTCTCCAATTTGATTTTTTATAACTCCTACGCATGTAATGAAATAGCCATACCTAAGTCTCACCTCCCGACCTGGTGCGAGGCGGAAATACTTTTTGGGAGGGTCTTCTTGAAAGTCGTCTTCTTCGATGTAAAGTTCCCGAGAGAATGGAAGTTTTCGCGATCCCATTGATGGATCTTCGGGGTTGTTAATGGCATCTAATTCTTCGACTTGGTCTTTCGGGTAGTTTTCTATCACGACCCGAATGGGACGTAAGACGGCCATAACCCGGCGAGATTTTATATTCAGGTCCTCGCGCACTAGGTGCTCTAACAGTGCCATTTCGACTACATTCTGTCGTTTAGCCACGCCGACACGAGTACAGAAGGTCCTTACGGCTTCCGGTGTGTATCCCCTTCTTCTCATTGCAGTCAAAGTTGGCATCCGTGGATCGTTCCAACCAGTGACTTCTCCATCCTCCACCAAGTCGGCGAGCTTACGTTTACTCATCACCGTGTTGCTAATGTTTAGACGGGCAAATTCTATTTGTTGTGGGTGAAAGATGCCCAGCTGATCTAGGATCCAATCGTAAAGAGGCCGGTGATCCTCGAATTCTGTAGTGCAAATGGAGTGAGTCACACCCTCAATCGAGTCAGATTGGCCATGAGCAAAATCATATGTAGGATAGATGCACCAATTGTCTTGAGTACGGTGGTGTGACGTTTTCACAATTCGGTATAAGACCGGGTCGCGCATGTTCAAATTCCCAGATGCCATATTTATCTTAGCCCGCAGGACTCGAGCACCCTCATCGAATTCACCTGCTTTCATACGCTCCAGAAGGTTGAGATTCTCTTCATAGGGCCGGTCTCGGTAGGGACTGTTCCGTCCGGGTTCGGTCAGGGTTCCCCGATACTGCCGAATCTCTTCTGGGTTTAGGTCACAGACATAGGCTTTGTTAGCCTTGACAAGCTCGACGGCGAAATCGTACAGCTTGCTGAAGTGATCTGAAGCAAAGTACAGATGTTCACCCCAGTCGTACCCCAGCCAGCGGATATCGTCCTGAATAGCTTGGACATACTCTACCTCTTCCTTCGCGGGGTTGGTATCGTCAAAGCGAAGATGACACTCCCCGTCGTTTTCTGCCGCTATCCCGAAGTTCAGAGAAATCGATTTAGCATGTCCGATGTGAAGGTACCCATTGGGTTCAGGTGGGAATCTAGTAATGACGCGGCCTCCGAATTTGCCGGTCTTATTATCCTCTTCGATTATGGTACGGATGAAATCAGATCGGTCTTTCGACTCATCCGTAGGTTCACGGCCGATCTTTTCCGATGTCCGATGCATACTCATTACCAAGATTGTGCGTTACCCTAGTCCTAAGAGTCAACAAATTCCAATGATGTTGTTGAAAAGAG
>JASMAO010000149.1 GCA_030754315.1 SAR202 cluster bacterium | reverse complement strand
CGACAGCCTCCGGCGCACTGTATCGCGTACTACTACCATACCAAATAGCTTATCATCCCTACGAAATGCGAGGCCAATCTATGTAGAGAGGCACCTATTACAAGTTACACACGAGATGTTGTCTGCTCCTCAATTATCTCTTCATAGTATGTGAGTACTCTAGATGCAACACGCTCCCACCGATAGGATTCAGCGGTGCGCCTCCCTTCGTCCACCAGCTGAGCACGAACATCATGATTCCTCAGTAATATATCTATGGTGTCCGCAAGGGATTTATCGTCCATAGGGGTAGCCAACAAGCCGTTTTTACCGTTTGTGATTACGCCAGAGTACCCTTCAATATTGGTTGCTACTACAGGTGTTCCAGAAGCCATGGCCTCCAATAAAACTACCCCGAAACTCTCTCCGCCGGTAGCAGGAGAACAGTATATGTCAGCACTCTTATAATACCGGACTTTTTCCTGGTCAGAGACACTCCCAACTACAACCACATCATGAAGATTACGCTCGCTCATGACTCTCAAAGAGTCCTCGTCGATGTTCCCAGGCCCAACCACAATCAGACGTAAGTTGGGCCAATTCCATTTGAGTCGACTGAACGCAGCCATCAGATACTTAAGACCCTTCCGCTTCTCAAGACGGCCCAGGAATAGGAGGTTAATCATGCCGTCTCTTAGATTTTGGATAGGCTCGGCTTCAGCAAAATCATCGACCTGAATGCCGTTTGGAATTATCTCGTATTCACCAGGAAAGTATCTCTTTATATAGTCTCTCGCCGGTTTTGATACCGCTATTCTTCCATGGAGTTTTTTGAAATACGGCATTGCCAGTTGCTTACCGCCAATATCATAAATCCGAGATCCTGGATAAGCGTGAAAAGTAGCTATATTAACGGTTTGTGAAAGACTGATGAGATTGGCAGTGACAAACCCCGCAAATGGCTCGTGGAGATGGATGACATCCTGCGGCCATCGATCAAGTAATTCTTTGACACGTGGGCGCATCCAGGGAGAAAGAGAAACTCTTGCAATCGATCCCCGACTTGGAAACGGGACAGGCCGTCCCATAGGCGTGAAATCGTCATCTTCAATTGAGCCAGGAGCAGAGCAAGGAGCAATTATTCGCACATTATGGCCCCACAGACGAAACTGTGAGGCCAACCTTCGAATGTGGTCATTGGCTCCTCCATACGAGGCAAAGTCGTATGGCGAAACCAATGCTATCTTTAGAAAACCGTTCATAGGCGGGTTAAGCGACAGACGCCAATATCTCCCTTGCCTACCCGTAGGTTGCTGACACCGTAACTATCGGCCGGGCGGAATTGTAACATTCCACCTGAAACCAGTAAATCATACGTTCCCCTAATCAAATGGAAGCACAGCATACGAGAACGGTAAACCGAATGTCCAAAACGCAGAAATGACCGTGCAATCAAAATAAACGTCAGGTCACCCAAAAAGGGCTGACGGAACGAATAGAAATAAGAATCAACGTTATCCTGTAAACGCCTTGACACCCCCATGCATCGATGCTAGAGTTCTTCTATACTGGACAACGTTGCAGATAGACTAAGTAGACTAAATTACGGCGCGCCTGGCACGTGACTGAGCAGTCCGAGCGGGGCGTGTCTTTTTTTGCCAAGTGAAAAGTCGAGCGTCAGTAATTCTAGCAGCAGGCACCGGCACTCGGATGAAGTCGCGTATACCCAAAGTGCTTCACAGGGTGTGCGGTAAAGAGATGGTATCTCTGGTCATCCAATCTGCCGAAGATGCTGGTTTGGGTCCAACCTACTTGGTTGTCCCTCCCAATTCCGATCCATTTTTCAAAGTATTTGGTAAGACAGTAACCTATGTTGAACAGACCCATCAACTTGGTAGCGGCCACGCTCTATTGCAAACCCAGGACGCTCTCAACGGCGTAGCCAACGTTGCCGTATTGAGTGGGGACGTCCCACTGATCCGTCCTGAAACATTGACCGAATTAATGCATGCCCACATGGAATCTGAAGCCTCCATAACCATCCTTACCTCAACCGTCTCAGATCCCGGAGATTTAGGTAGAATCCTGCGTGATGACAAGGGCCAAATAATCAAAGTAATTGAGGAGATTGACACCGACCAGAATACAGAAACCATCAAGGAAGTTAACTCCGGCATTTACGTCTTCAACACGACATGGTTGTGGGAGAATATACAAAATTTACGGCCCTCTAACAACGGGGAATTTTTCGTCACTGACCTTATTGAAATGGCATCAGAGCAGAACTCCAAGATCGCCTCACACAAAACCTCCGAATCTAAAGAAGTTCTCGGTGTGAACAATCGGGTTCAGCTTGCCGAATCCGCTTCCATACTACAGCGACGCATCCGAGAACGGCATATGGTAGACGGTGTAACTATGTCTGATCCAGAAACTGTTTATATAGATCACGACGTGGAAATAAGAGGGGACACGGTGATCCACCCAAACACCCATATCGGTGGTGCCACCACGATAGGGGAAAGTTGTGAGATTGGCCCAAATACGAAGATAGAAAGCTCTGTTATCGGCAACGAATGCAAGATAGTGTCATCCAATCTTGAAAATTCTACTCTAGAAAACAACGTCCATGTGGGCCCGTTTAGCCACATTCGACAACAAAGCCACTTGGGAACTGGAGTCTACATTGGAACCAGTGTAGAAATCAAAAAGAGTCATCTCGGAAGCGGAACCAAAACGAACCACTTTAGCTATATAGGGGATGCTGATATTGGTGCCAATGTCAACATCGGAGCCGGTTCCATCACATGCAACTACGACGGCAAAAGCAAGAATACGACGGTGATTGAAGAAGGGGCTTTCATAGGATGCGATACCATGATGATCGCACCAGTAACAATTGGGGCCCGATCGATAACGGGTGCAGGCACTGTCGTTACCAAAGACATCCCTCCGGACACAATGGCAAAGGGCGTACCAGCACGACATGAAGCCATCGACTGAACGGCACAACCAAAGATCCAGTTAATTACCTCATCATACGAAAATAGGACTGCCTGGAAATGGAAATTGATAGTAGTAGTTTACTCACCTGGCTGTTACTGTTCGTATCCGCTAACGTCTTCTTCACGTCTGCACTGATAGAGGCAGGTCTGAAGTCTGTCCAAAGAGAACGACTGCAAATGTTAGTTTCAGAAGGCATCCCAAGCGCACGACGCCTTGAGAGCTTATACCTGACGACAACTGATCCCGGTAATCCGGTCGCAGTTCTCAAATTTGCATCTCTCACAGCCTCTCTCTTGTCGAGTTCAGCCCTCATTATGTCCAACCCCGCCACTCAATGGTGGTTAACAGCAGCATTAATTCTGACCATTGTCACCATACTGGGCGTTATGCAACTTATTGCTAGGTCCATTGCGGTGTATTACGGTGAAAGGATAGCCCTGCGTTCGGCAAGTTACGTGATCATTCTCTCGAAAATATTACGGCCGCTGACGGCGATTGACATCCGATTCGTACACAAATCAACTCATTTATTGACTGATCCGGCTGACATCGAACCCGAGCAATCACCAACAGGAGAGCCAGATGGGGAACCGTTGGATGAGCGAGAGGTCAAAATGATTCGCGGCGTTGTTAGACTTGACCAAACCGTTGCCAGAGAGATCATGGTACCACGAGTAGACATGGTCTCAATTGAGATGGGCACCTCCCTAAACGAAGTCGCGAGGCAGATGATGGAGTTAAGACACAGCAGAATACCTGTCTACGAAGGCAACGCAGATAAGATAGTTGGAGTTGCCTATGCCAGAGACATGCTATTGTTCCTATCTAGCGACGAAAACCCACCGGATACCTTAACTGCGGATTTAGTACGGCCCGCACTTTTCATACCAGAATCAAAGCCGCTGGAGGAATTGTTAAACGAGTTTCAAGAAAAACAAGTCCACATAGCTATGGTGGTAGACGAATATGGTGGAGTCGCCGGCCTTGTAACTATCGAGGATCTGTTGGAGGAGATAGTTGGTGAAATCAGGGACGAGTTCGATGCAAACGAATCTGAAATACAAACCGTCGGAGACGGAATATTTCTAATAGATGCTAGGGTTACTATAGACCAGATAAATGAAGCTCTCCAAGTCGAAGTCAAGAGCAACGGATTCGACACTATCGGGGGGTTCGTCTATCAACAGCTTGGTAAGATACCGAGTCGCGGTGATCTGGTAGAGTATGACGGTATCACCATAGAAGTCTTATCCACAATTGGGCGCCGGCTTAAGACGCTAAAAGTTATCCAAGTCAGACAGTAGGTTGAGTGCGGCGTCACCCCACTGAAATAACAAAGAGCCTCTGTCAAAATTCCTTGACAGAGGCTCTTTGTTATTCAGTAAGTTTATGTTTCTATTAATTTGGCCTACTTCGACGTCACAAAGAGAGGGGACTGAGCCTGTGATCCGTTGTCTCCACTGGCAACTATCGTGTAAGCGCCATTACTTAACGAAACCGAGGCGGTGGCAACTATAGCCCCTGATGCGCTACCTTTCCCATTAGCAAAATCTGTGCTGGAGCCACCTTTGCTAACAATTGTGATGGTCACAGATTCACCCGCTCCAAAGCCTGCACCAAAGACGGTAAGCTTGCCATCATTAGCAACCGCACCACTGATGAACCCGTCATCGGTCACGCTGCCAGCGAGAAGGCTACTTGATGCAAGTGGCGCTGGTGAAGTCTTGACGATTTGTGCAGGAGTCTCGGCTATGCTGCCGGATCCGCCAATTGCGCCAACGGATATCAAACCAACAGCAAGCGCTTTTTGAGCATGGCTCCAGTTTTCACCCAAGCTAGCAGACGTAGCGGTGAAGGCACCAGCTTTGTTAGCCTGTGTCATACCCAACGACGGCTGCAATAACCCATCAATGTCTATATAAATCGTTACATATTCATCTGGCTGGAACCCCCCACCCATCACGACAAAATCTTCATCGAGTGGCAGATATGGCGAGGTGCTCAGTATCAGATTCTGACCAGGTGAAGCACCCGAATCACCCTTAGCGCCCTCCGAACCAGTACCCCCCTGGGGGCCTGGAGGCCCAGGAGGTCCAGCATTACCCGGCTCACCGGGAAGGCCTGGATTACCAGGCAGCCCAGGTAGACCAGCTGGGCCTTGCGAGCCTGTTGGTCCCTCCGGACCTGCTGCTCCAGCATTGCCAGGATTACCAGGAAGACCGGATTTGCCTGGGAGACCTGGAGCGCCTTGGCAAGCTGCGAGGATAAACAAAGATGCCACAGAAAGGACCAGAATCAAAAAACCGATACGAGAAGGGAGAATTTTTTCCATTTGACCACCTCGCCAGCTAACCAAGTTTAAGGCCACGTTATCGTTGAACAATACGCACAAGAGGGCTAGACAAGGAGCCCGCACACCCTAGACAAGCACTGCCAGAGGGTGGGTCCATCTTATTTGCCACAGTTGTGTGTGTCAAGCCCTTTAGACCCCATAAGAAGTAAGAAGTTCCAAGGCCAATCTCAATGAAACTACACGTGCTGATGGGTGGTTCCCCGCACTACTCCAATAGCATACATGCTTTAACTCGAACTGCAGCGCTACGCTCGGAAAGTTACAGTTGTCCCAATGTGTTTACGAAGAGTATAGTAGGAACCCTAACCCCCGTAGCTCAGCGGATAGAGCACTGGCCTCCGAAGCCAGGTGCGCGGGTTCGAGTCCCGCCGGGGGTGCTCTTACGAATCTCCTATTAGATGTGTAAGCTACAATTAGAACCACCGCGCCTTGTCAACCACATTCCTCAACGGCCTACCTTCAACGAATCTGGCACAGTTATCAAGGAATAACTCCTCTCTACGTTCGTCTAGATAAGGACCGTCAGCCGCAACGTGTGGCGTAACCAACATGCCAGGCGCTGTCCACAAAGGATGACCTACAGGCAGCGGTTCAACCTGAAAAACATCTAGACCAGCTCCTGCTATTTGGCCATTGCGCAGGGCCTCATTCAAGGCATCTAGCTCCACTGTCGCACCTCGACCTATGTTGATAAAGAAAGCCGTTGCTTTCATCAGACCGAATTGATCTCTACCGAACATACCCTGCGTCTCAGGCGTTTCCGGTACCGTAGCTATTACAAAATCACCCCTAGGTAAGACATCCGCTAAGACATCTGGCCTGTAGAGTTCAGTCACTCCATCCAGTGCTTCTGTTCGACGTGCATCAATCCCAATCACCTTAATACCAAACGCAGCGCAGAGACGTGCAGTCTCGCCTCCAATTCCGCCGACACCCACAATGACAGCTGTAGCTTCAGGCAAATGGACAGTAGGTAAACCAGGTTTCCACTCACCTCGAATCTGTTGCGAAATATACCCTTGTAGGCCCCTACTGAATGCCAATACAAAGGCCATAATGTGCGCTCCTATATGATCACTGTATATTCCGCTTGCATTAGTCACAATCACATCACTCTCGATCAACGCGCGGTGATAATAACCAGCCTTGGGGCCGGCTTGCGGACTCAATATCAATTTAAGCTTCTTTGCCATGGCAAAGAGTTCCGGCACAATTACTCCAAAAGCCACATCAGCCTCGCCAATCACATCTTTAGCTGACTCAACGGTATGACAAACATCAACGTGAATATCCGGAATACGTTCCTCCAGCTTAACTGGCAAATCATCAATGTAACTCCTGCCCTGTGGATCGATCTGATTCCCAAGGGTATACTCTTGAATTCCAGCGGTGAGAATCAGCAGTCGGATGCCCATATCGCGAAACCTCCCGATTGGAAATCTTAATATCTCAGCCCGTATCAAAGGTGTTGAACAGTCTACAGGAGTTCAGATTGAACCGCGCACCTTGTACTCCCTTTTTTACATTTAACACCCCACTGTGTCTCTTGTAAAAATCAACCTATCGTTAGTGTTAAATGAATCGCAAATCAATATATCCTTTTAGGGAGGTTATTAATGAAGGACCGTCTCACCGAACTACTGGCTCATAAAGAAATGCTATTCGGAATCACGTGCCGAGACCTAAGTGCAACGGATGTAGAATTGATGGCACAATGTGGATATGACATCGTTTGGATCGACCTAGAACACGGTCCTCAAAGCACATCAACAGCACTTCAACTGGGGCGGTTAGCCACGCACCTTGGCATGATCCCAATGGTACGAATACTGGAGATGTCTCGCACTCACGTGCAACGTTTACTCGATGGTGGAATTCAGATTGTCATCCTTCCCGATGTAAAGAGTTACTCTGAAGCAAAGCAGTTAGTAAACCTTGGCAAATACCCTCCGCTGGGTAAAAGAGGGGTGTCCAGCACCAGCGCCGGTACAAATTTCTCGCTTGGCAACGATACGCAGCATACCCTCAGTAAAACCAACAGCTCTACGCATCTAATGGTCATGTTAGAGAGCGACGAGGCCTACGTGCAGCGTGAAGCGATCCTTAACGTCAATGGAATTAGTCTCGCCACGATCGGGCCACAAGATTGGTCCGTAGGACTCGGGTTGTTCGGGGAGGAGGCGAAATCCTACCTCGCACCAAAAATTTCCGACATTTTAAAAACCATCTCAAACGCAGGGAAGCTAGCAACTATGAGCGTCTCAGGACCAGATGAAGCACGCCACTATTATCAGCAAGGAGTGCGAATATTCTTCGTCGGCGTTGATGTATCCATGAAGCGGCACATGTTAGAACAAACCATTACACCGATAAAAGGTGCTATCAATTCTTAGTATTTGATACTGCTACATACACAAGAGCTATCTCTCAAATGTTTTGTCGCCGACACTCACCTCCTCCTTCCAATTTTGTTATATTACCGCAAATTGCCAGCCCATTTGAGTCGCACTCATCTTCTTAAGACTTAAACAAATTGACCTTAGTTGAATATGTGTTTGTGATTAGAGCCAGCCAGTAATGCTAAAATTAAGTGGTGGCTAGCCCGCAATCGTTGGGCTGGCCATTTAGTGGTTTCGGTCTAGCCATGACAAAGGCAGGTGAACTAGATGAGTCTTAGCACGCTCCGCATTCTTCTCCAATCATCTCCGTCCTACAATAATTTATACCACGGTCTCAAGACGTCAAAAACCGATGCTAAGGTTCAGATTCTTTCACAAGGAGTACCGTACACGCTTTCGTCACTCCACAACGAACTGAAAATACCAATACTAGTCATTGCTCCACAGCCTGAGAATGCTCATAGTCTGTACGAACAAATCGGCGTTTGGAACAGCCACCGACAACCGATCTTTCACTTTCCCGAGACAGAGAGCCAGCCTTTTGAACGGCTTGTAAGCGACTTAGAGACAACTCATGAAAGACTTTCTACTCTCTCCAAGCTGCTCCTAGCAGATGACGATCCCCCCATCGTCGTTGCATCAACTATCGCGGTTGCCCAAAAAACCGTTGCACGTTCCATATTTGAGAGCGCCACCCACACCCTATCCCAAAGCGATCAATTCAATGTTGAGAATATGCTTGGCCTATGGACGAAAATGGGTTATCAACTCGAAGCCACTGTTGACCGGCCCGGCATAGTGAGCAGAAGAGGTGGGATACTCGACATTTTCCCAATCGGCAGCGATTTTCCCATCCGTATTGAACTATGGGGAGATAGGATCGAAAGCATCCGAATGTTCGATCAAGTCACACAAAGATCGACCAATATCATCGACTCGGTGACCATCATCCCGGCGCAAGAGACTCTCCCGTCACTTGCAGATATGGATGCCGTGGACAAATTCCGGGATCTCATGGACATATCAAACTGCACTTTACCTGTCCAAGATCGAATTTCTGAAGAAATTGAGCAACTCCTCGTCGGTTCTGATGTCGAAGAAATGAATTTTTATTCAGGTCTGTTTAATCGAGAGACCGTGTTGCAATACCTGCCAGAGGCAAGCCTCATCGTCACCTACCGTCCAACGAATGTAACACAAGCCGCATTGTCGATAGACAAACGCTCCCACGAACTTAGGAAGACAAAAGAAGAGCGCGGTGAGTTACCGCTTGGATTCCCATCTTCTTACTGTGACTTGAACGAGTTGGAACTCGATCTTGGTCGATTTCATCAGCGCCTTCAAGTGCTTCCTTGGCTAAACGACGACATCATGGGACAAGATGAGAGTGCCATACCATTCAGCCTGCCAACAAGCTTCTACGGCAATGGTCATAGTATAGCCAAAAGCCTAGGGAAGTTTGTAGATAAAGGTCACATTGTCGTGGCCTGCACCTCACTGCCCAACAGACTTGAAGAGATTCTCAAAGAACAAGCTGTAAATGCAAGTGTGCTCAACGAACAATGTCAAGCTCCGGTTGCAGGATCAATAAATATCTTCACCTCAACAAGTGCGGCACTTAGCGAAGGATTTACGCTTCCAGTTGGAAAACAAAATTTGATAGTTCTGAGTGACACCGAACTCTTCGGTGTCACCAAGCAACGTACAAAAGTCCGTCGAGCCATCCACAGGCGCGACACTCTGCTATCGGAACTCAATCCAGGCGACTATGTAGTCCACATCGAACATGGAATAGCCCGTTTCATCGGCACCGAAACCTCAAACGGGGCAGACAACGACCGTGAGTACATCACACTCGAGTACGCCTCCGGAGATAGGCTCTACGTCCCAATGGACCATGTGGACCGGGTAACACCCTATGTCGCTCCAATAGACCGGGCGCCAGCTTTAACCAGATTGGGGACCCAAGAGTGGAAACGAACCAAAGAACGAGTGTCTGAATCCACCCGGGAGATGGCCACAGAATTACTCTCACTCTATGCCGAGCGGGAACTGATAGACGGTCGTCCAGTGGGACCAGACACGCCCTGGCTAGTTGAATTTGAGGATTCATTTCCCTATCACGAAACCCCAGACCAACATGCCGCTATCCAAGAAGTAAAAGCAGACATGGAAAGCACCAAACCCATGGATCGCTTGATTTGTGGAGATGTCGGTTACGGGAAAACCGAAATTGCCGTGAGGGCTGCATTCAAAGCGGTATCCGACGGCAAGCAGGTGGCGATTCTAGTACCCACTACTGTCCTTGCCCAACAGCATTACTTGACTTTCACTCAAAGGCTCCGGGCATTCCCGGTAAAAATTGAAGTGCTGAGTCGGTTTCGCACTAACAGCGAGCAACGGGATATCGTCGAAGGAGTGGCCAACGGCAGCGTTGATATCTGCATTGGAACCCACAGACTCATTCAAAATGATGTGCGATTCAAGGATTTGGGATTGGCCGTGATCGACGAAGAACAGCGCTTTGGAGTCAAGCAGAAAGAAAGGCTGAAACGGATGCGCACTGAGGTCGATGTACTCACGATGACTGCGACCCCAATCCCGCGTACCTTACACCTTTCCCTAGCTGGAATCCGAGATATGAGTACTATCGAGAGTCCACCTGAAGAACGTCTGCCCATCAAGACATATGTATCCGAGTTCAGCGACAACATAATCCGGGAGGCAATCCGTCGAGAAATGGATAGGAAGGGCCAGGTTTTCTTTCTCCACAACCGCGTTCACAACATTGAATACTTCTTTAAATCCATTCAAAACCTCGTACCGGAGGCGCGAATTGCCGTTGCACACGGACAGATGCCAGAGAACCAACTTGAAAATACGATGTTGGGATTTGCCCGACATGATTTTGACGTACTCATATGTACAACGATCATAGAATCAGGGCTGGACATTCCCAACGTCAATACACTTATTGTTAACCGCGCTGATACCTTCGGGCTGGCACAGCTTTATCAACTAAGAGGTCGGGTGGGTCGATCAGATAGAAGAGCCTATGCATACCTCCTTGTCCCTCGGTCGAAAATCCTAGCACAAACGGCCGAGAAACGACTGCGGACGATGCTCGCAGCAACAGAACTTGGGTCTGGGTTTCGAATTGCAATGAAGGATCTGGAGATAAGGGGTGCAGGTAATATTCTCGGCGCCCAGCAGAGTGGACATATCCACGCCGTCGGCTTCGACTTATACACAAAACTGCTAGGTGAGGCGGTTGAGGAACTCAGGGGGAGACACACCATCACTGAAGCAGGTACGACAATTGAACCTCAGAGGAACCACGATTTTTCAGATTCCTGCGAAAAAGAAGCCCCCATAGTAGATCTCGGCATTCCCGCAAATATACCACCGAACTACATAGCCGATCTGCCTACCAGGTTAAGTCTCTACCAAAAGATATCAGGACTAGAGATCCATGACGACGTAACCTCCATAAACGAGGAACTCGCTGATCGCTTCGGCCCACTGCCTTGGCAGACCCATAACCTTCTCTACATAACTCGCCTCAAAATCAGTGCAGCGATTGCTGGCGTCAAGTCGATTCGACGGAACGGAGATCGAATCGATATTACCTTACTCTATGAAGTAGCAGGCGCTCGCGTCGCGTTAAAGAGAACATTGGACAACCGCGTTGACATCGGGCATTCACAACTAAGAATGGATGCGAGTAAATTCCACGAGGGATGGGAATCACCGTTGGAAGACACGATGAGTAACATTGGGATCTTCAAAGAAAAGATCACCAAGCAAATATTAATATCGGGATCCAAGGTATCAACGGAGACCGAAGGTTAGAATCTAGCCCAACGCTATTAAAGACAGCGCATAATTTGCTGACTTCTGCCGAGATTCCGAAGCAGCACAGTTGATACGGAATGACTCATGTATATTGACTGGCATCATTTCACACAGTATACTATCACCATGGATTTATGGGCACTGGATATGCATTTATCCAGGCTGATTAGACAAATATCCTTCCCCTATGAGTACAGGTGGTCAACACGATGGTTATGAAGCCGGAAGACTTTACAGAACAAGCGCAGGAAGTACTTGGGAAGTCCCAAGAGATCGTTAGGCGTCACCAGCACAGTCAGTGGGACGTAGAGCACATTTTGATGGCCCTGCTAGAGCAAGAAGAGGGTGTGCCCGCAGATATCTTGCAAGAGATAGGCGCATCGATCCCAGCCATGCGGGCCAATTTGCACGATCTCTTGGAAGGGGGCCCTAAGGTTGCATACGGGTCGTCTCAGATCTACGTATCCCCAAGAGCCCAAAGAGTGCTGCAACGAGCCAAAACCGAAGCTGACCGCCTGAACGATGATTACGTTGGAGCCGAGCATCTACTAGTCGGTGTAGTGCAAGATAGCGAGGGCGACGCACTCAAGGTGTTAACCGATGCTGGAGTGGACTTGGAAAAAGTATACCAGGCCCTGCATGCAGTACGTGGTTCTCACAGGGTCACAGATCCAAAGGCTGAGAGTCGTTACCGGGCATTGGAACGTTACAGTGTTGACCTTACTAAGTTAGCCTCTCACGGTAAGCTGGACCCTGTGATTGGACGCGATGCTGAGATTTCAAGAACTATGCAGACATTGATTCGTCGTACCAAGAATAATCCCGTCTTGATTGGTGGTGCGGGAGTGGGCAAAACAGCAATCGCTGAAGGACTGGCGCAAAGAATCGCCTCGGGCGATGTGCCAGAGGAACTGAACGGACGCCGTGTTCTCGCCCTCGACATCGGTTCAATGGTTGCGGGTAGCAAATTCAGGGGAGAGTTTGAAGAAAGGCTTAAGGCCGTCTTGGACGAAACGAAGGAGTCTAATGGTGAAGTCATTCTCTTCATAGACGAGTTGCACACAGTAGTTGGCGCCGGGGGTGCAGAAGGCGCTATTGATGCCAGCAACATGATGAAGCCGGCGCTTGCTAGAGGGGAATTACAGGCTGTCGGCGCCACAACTGAGCCCGAATACCGCAAATACATCGAGAAGGACGCAGCACTGGAACGACGATTCCAGCCAATCTTGGTAGAGGAGCCCGATTTGGAGCCAGCGATCCAGATGTTGCATGCGCTACGTCCTAGATATGAGGCACATCACAAGATATCTATCACAGATGAGGCCGTTGAAGCCTCGGTGCGTCTCAGTCAACGCTACGTCACAGATCGTTTACTACCAGACAAAGCCATTGACCTAATCGATGAGGCTGCCAGTAAGATTCGAATAGACGCCCAGAGTATGCCCCCCGCCCTGAAAGAAAAGGAACGGAAACTAGGACAGCTTACGGACGAGGAGAAAGCTGCAGCTCAACGAGGTGACTACCAACAGTCAGCCGAGCTACGTTCAGAGAAGATCCGCCTGCAGGAAGAATATGGGGCCGAGAGGGCCCAGATCATAGGCGACGATGAAACCAAAGTCCGGGTTAAAGCCGAAGATATAGGAAATCTGATCGCGAGTTGGACAGGAATTCCGGTTAACCGATTGCTTGAAACTGAGGCAGCTAAACTTCTCCACATGGAAGACCGGCTTCACGAACGTCTGATTGGACAAACGGAGGCCGTCAAAGCCGTTTCAAATGCTGTGCGCCGCGCTAGGGCAGGTCTAAGCGACCCAAACAGACCAATCGGAAGTTTCATATTCCTGGGCCCCACAGGGGTTGGCAAAACAGAGCTTGCCCGAGCGTTAGCTGAGTACATGTTCGACGATGAGCAAAACATGATCCGTATCGATATGTCCGAATACATGGAAAAGCACACGGTTTCACGACTCATAGGCGCTCCTCCAGGATACATAGGCTATGAGGAGAGCGGCCAGTTGACGGAGGCCGTCCGGCGAAGACCGTACCGAGTCGTTCTATTTGACGAGATAGAGAAAGCACATCCGGATATTTTTAACACCCTGCTTCAAATACTTGAGGACGGGCGACTAACTGACGGACACGGACGTACCGTAGACTTTAAAAATACGCTCATCATCATGACCAGCAACCTTGGAACCAGCGACGAAGACTCAGAATCATTCGGGTTCCTACGGGAATCCAATGGAACAAACTCTGCTGTTCGCGCCAGATCAAAAATCGAAGACGCATTGAAAAGAACTTTCCGTCCCGAATTTCTCAATAGAATTGATGAGATAATCATCTTCGATAATTTGACTGAGCAGCAAATCCAGGAAATTGTCGATCTCCTGATCTCCGAGGTCGAAGGGCGGCTTGAATCACACGGGGTTGAAATAACACTCACGAAAGCTGCAAAGAATTGGCTAGCCCAAATAGGGTTTGATCCCACCTACGGTGCGCGACCTCTAAGACGTGCCGTACAACGATACGTAGAAACCCATCTCTCGACCAAAATAATCGCCGGCGAGTTTGAGGCTGGGGATATGGTTTTCGTCGATGCCGACCAGAACGGTCTAATTTACGCAAAAGGGCCAGTATCTGCCTCTATACCGAGCTAGCAGCATCACCTTTTGCCAACGCACTTAGTCAATCCTGGTGGTATTTGATCTTCTTACCGACACAGATATAGAATCACCACCGGGAGCCCACTGAGCACTCCCTGCGCAGAGGATTCAGCGTACTGTCACGTTAATTTAAGTCTAACCATGTTCCAAAATATCCAGACATGGTATCAACGCTGGACAACATTGTGGTCCAGACACGAGCGATACTTCCAAGTAGCAATCCTTGCAATAGTAGCAGGGTTGGGAATAGCGGTATGGTTACTACATGACTCCTTAACCAGCCTAGATGTCGTCGGGTACCCGGGAGTCTTTTTCTTCAGCTTCCTAGGTAGTTCAGCCATGGTTGTTCCACTCCCAGGAATACTGTCGGTCTGCGGTGCGTCACTCTTACTCTCACCGCTAACCATAGGCTTAGTGGGCGCCGTCGGCGAAACCTTAGGAGAAATCGGAGGATACTTGGTCGGTTACGGTGGCCAGACCTTCCTTCAAAAAAAACGATTTTACGGCAAAGTCAGAGACTGGATGGAACAGCGAGGCACCATTGTATTGTTCCTGGTATCAGTAATCCCAAACCCCTTCTTTGACGTCGTCGGAGTAGCAGCGGGGGCAACCAAGTTTCAATTCCGGCGGTTCCTTGTCATAGTACTCATCGGCAAGATTATCAAGTGCATAGCGGTAGCACAGGCATGCCT
>JASMAO010000148.1 GCA_030754315.1 SAR202 cluster bacterium | reverse complement strand
AGACACTCCGTATCGTCAGGATCCGAACGAGTCGACGCAGGTTACAGCGCTATAGATTCGAGCACTGCGAGCGTAAATATCAGTAGCCTAACCGTGGTGTGACAATGCTTTTTAGTCCGCAGGTCGTTGATCCGTTCATGGCTATTGCATTAAGGCAATAGCCATGAACGGACAGTCGTAAGTATGGTCAAGCTGAGTTCTAATATAACCAGAATAGGAGCGCTAAAAGAGTGATGCTGAAAATCGGTCAGAAAATCCCTGAATTCGAGACGAATCTAGACAATGGTGAACTGTTTCGAACGTCGGAGTTCAAAGGCAAGAAGAATATCGTTGTTTACTTCTACCCTAAGGACTTTACCCGTGGCTGAACACTTGAAGCCCGCTCGTACCGTGATAACTACGAGGAGATCTTAGGTCATGACGCTGTGCTAATCGGTGTAAGCCCCAACGACGTTGAAAGCCATAGACAGTTTCGTGAGCAGAATGGTCTTCCGTTTAACCTTGTTTCGGATTCAAATGGCGATTTGAGTAAATTATTCGGTGTAATGCGCAGCTGGACTTTAGGGTTAGTTCCGGTTCGGAGAGCAACGTTCGTCATTGATAAGGTCGGAATTTGCCAGGGAGCTTTCACTGACGAAATCAATGTTACGAGACACGTTGATGATGTACTTCTTATATTGCAAAAACTGAGTGGTGTTGACCAGACCATTCAACCAACCTAATGAATTTAAAACTGGAGTCATACATGAGCGCCCGCCCAAATATCCTCTACATCATGTCGGACGATCACGCTGCCCACGCCATTTCGGCGTACGGAAGCCAAATCAATCACACACCGCACATCGATCGACTTGCCGACCAGGGTATAAGACTCACCAATACCTTCTGCACGAATGCCTTGTGCACACCGAGTCGAGCAACGATTCTGACAGGTCAATACAGCCACGTTAACGAGGTTAAAACCCTCGATGACGAGATAGATAGTTCACGTCCGATTCAATCCCAAAAATTGCTCAAACAAGCTGGGTATGACACAGCGATTGTCGGCAAGTGGCATCTTGGAAACAACGAAGAAAGCAATCCTCAAGGATTCGACCACTGGAACATCTTGCCTGGGCAGGGTGACTACTACGACCCGATGATGATCGAGAACGGTGTTGAGAAAAAACACGAAGGATACGTAACCGACCTAATTACCGATTTCGCTATCGATTGGCTCGATTTTCGTGATAGCAAAAATCCGTTCTTTTTGATGGTTCATCACAAAGCCCCGCACTCATCGTGGATCCCCGCCAAGCGTCACGAAAATCTCGGAGTCGAAGGCGAGTTCCCGGAGCCGGAAACCCTAATGGACGACTACAAGACGAGGTCGGAAGCTGTGAAGATCACCTCAATTCGCGTAGAAGACACGCGTAAGCCCAACCTCAAGTTCGATCCACCAACCGGGATTTCGCAGGATGAAAAACGAAAGTGGGCGTATCAGCGATACATCACTGATTACACTCGCACTATTCAGGCAGTAGACGATAGCGTCGGCACGTTGCTCGAGTACCTCGACGAGCACGATCTAGCTGAAAACACGCTGGTTGTTTACACCTCCGATCAGGGCATGTTCCTTGGCGATCACGGCTGGCACGATAAGCGATTTATGTACGAGGAATCACTCAGAATGCCGTTCATCGCACGGCTACCAGGGAAAATAGAGGCAGGATCGGTCGGTTCCGACATGCTGTTAAACGTCGATTTCGCACCGACGTTTATGGACTACGCAGGTGTTGCGGTGCCCGACGAAGTTCAAGGCTCATCAGGCAGAAAAATGCTCGAAGGAGCGGCTCCAGATGACTGGCAAGACAGCCTTTACTATCGTTACTGGATGCACACGATCGGCCACAAAGTTATCCCGAATTATGGTGTTCGAAACGAGCGGTACAAACTGATCTTCTACTACGGAGTCACGCTTGAAGACACCCATAATCCTGAAATAAATATCGAAGCCGAGTGGGAACTCTACGATCTTCAGGCCGACCCGCGGGAAATGAACAATGTTTATGGACAGCGAGAGTTTGCAGACGTACAGGCCGTGATGCTGGCTGAGCTAGATCGCCTCCAAGCCAAAGCCGGTGACGTACCTCGACACTGAGAAGCGACCGATTAATTTAGGACTTTTCGAAAACAGTATTGCAGTTTGCGAATTACCTGAAGATCCACAGAAATTGTGAACTTAATATTACTTCGTGCTTCCTGTCGAGACGCTTTCTTTTAATCCGCAGGTCGTGGGTTCGATCCCACAGGGCCCACCAAACTCGGTTTGATTTCAAGGAATGCCCGACATCACCGCGCCATTTCCTGATTCTGTTGCCATTTGAACTCAAACTAAAAAGCTCGGGGAATTCATCGGGGTCTTTTGCGGGTGGGTTTATACGAGTGCTTCGGGGAATTCCATTTGGACTGCTGTGCGTTCTATTTCATCGACGTTCATCTTTACACCGAGACCAGGTTTGTCTGAGAGCGTGATTTTTCCATCGTGGAAGTTGAGCGGCTCTTGCAAGTAGCGGTTGTAGCTGGCGATCCGACCCATGGAGTGCTCAAGTCGATAGAAGTTGGGGAGAGTCATGCAGAGCTGTGCTCCAGAGACGATCTGCAACGAGCCCATCGCATCGTGGGGACTGAACGGGATGTGGTACGCCTCAGCCATGTTGGCGATCTTGCGCATTTCGGTGATGCCTCCGGCCAGGCAGATATCGGGCATGATGTAGTCGGCTAGTCTAGATTCGAAAATTTCGACAAAGTCGTGGCGGGTGAAGAGCCGCTCACCGATGCTGATCGGGACTGACATCTGGGGTCGAATGATTTTGAGTGCGGCGTTGCTCTCGGCTGGCACCGGTTCTTCGAACCAGCCAATATTGGATTCCTCGTATAGTCGATTGCCAAGACGAACAGCCGTGGGAACGTTGAAGTTGCCGTGTGCGTCGATGAGTATTTCGTGATTCGGACCGACGGTTTCACGGATGGCTGCCACGATGTCGGATGCGGCGTCGGCAGCTTCCGGTGAGATTCCTCCGGTGCGAAGGTTGGCTTCGTCTTGACGAAGTGGGGATAGTTTGAGGGCCGTGTGCCCGGCTGCGAGCACGACGTCTCGGGCCGCTTGTGCGTACTGGTCAGGTGTTTCGCAGCCATCGAACCAGCCATTGGCGTAAAGGTCTACATCGTCCCTCATCTTGCCGCCGAGCAGCTGGTACACCGGCTTGTTCGCCGCTTTGCCAGTGATGTCCCAGAGAGCGATATCGATTGCGCTGACCACTCCTGATGCAATACCTCGGGCACCCACGGATGTGTGTCGTCGGAATAGCTTTTGCCAGAGTGGCTCAATGCTGGTGGGATCTTCGCCGATGAGCGCGTCGCGCGCGGCCAGAACACCGAATCCGATCATGTCGGATCCGTGATATGGGTAGGAGCTGCCCTCTCCCCAGCCAGTGATGCCCTCGTCGGTATCGACACGAACGAACATCCAGCGGAGAGGCCTTCGTCGTCCGCTACCGGTCAGAATGAGCGGGTCGACTATGTAGGTACGGATGTTGGTGATTTTCATTTGATCGCTTTATGGGTGGTTATTGGACTTTTAGTTCCCAGGGCAAGTCTACGTCTGGAGTTCAACCGCGGGGTCTGAAAGTCGATGTGTTGAATCACCCAGCTGCGTTATCGGGAATTGGCCTTCCGGTTTTTACCTGATTCCTCCTCTCTGATGGGAGCCTCGAAATTATCTCGTAGCCGTTTTGACGGTCCTACTCGGTAAAAATTCTCGTCCTTTTACGAGTCGAGCAAGAGCTCGATACTGTCCGTCAGAGCAAGGCAGGCTGCCACGATGAAATCGTATTTTGGAATTGATCTTGGTTGGAGCGCGAGAGTAAAAGCACAGGCTTGTGCCGAATTGAGATCTGGGATGGTGCATACAAGCTTCAATTCGACCGTGTAGGTACGGACCCGTTGTCTCGAGTGGATCAGGCATGAAGCACCAGCCATTTAACCCACCGGTCTTGGATTCGACCCCCACAGGGCCCACCAAACTCGAAATCGTCAGCAGACTGTTTGTTGAAATCGCTGGATGCTGAATTCTGAAATTCAATTTCGATAAGGTTGGGCCAGATTCGAAATAAAACATCAAGCTGGAATGATCACTATGAAAGCAGCCCTGTACCGCAGCAAACAATTATTCGAAGTGACCGATATCCCAAAACCAGAACCAGGTGCTGGGCAGGTTTTGATCAAGGTCAATCGATCAGCAGTATGTGGGACTGACGTTCACGCATTCATGTACGACCTCGCACCAAGCGGTTCGGTGCTTGGACACGAGTTCGCTGGTGTCATTTCAGCGGTAGGACCCGGTGTGACACGCTGGAAAGAAGACGATCGAGTGGTTGGTGGTGGCGGGAAATGGCCCGTGGGCGAGGAACCGCCTACAAAAAGTCATCCTAGGTACAACTACCGCACGATGGGTTTTTCTGCCAATACTCGTACCAGAGGGTATGCAGAGTACACCGTGCTTGATGACTGGGCACCACTCCCGATACCTGACGGAGTTCCCGACGAGGCTGCTGCTCTGACTGAACCGTGTTCGGTAGCCGTCCACGCAGTACGTAGATCATCGCTTAGATTGGGTGACACGGTAGGAGTATTTGGAGCTGGTCCGATAGGCCTGCTTGTTGCACAAGCAGCTCGCGCTGCCGGAGCCCAGGTGATCGTCTCGGAGCCTGCACCGGGGCGTTCGGATGCAGCGATGGCGGTTGGTGCAATGGCGGTCATCGATCCGTTTGAGCAAGATCCCGTGGAACGGATGGTGGAGCTTACAAACGGTAACGGCCCTGATGTGGTGTTTGACTGTGCCGGATTGAAGAACACGTTACAACAAGCCTTTGATGCCGTTCGAAGGGCAGGGCAGGTCGTGCTGGTTGCAGTTCCTTGGGAGCCATTACCTCTTCTCCCGGCCGAATGGATGGCAAGAGAGATTGACTTCAGGTCGAGCTGGGGAGGGTTGCCTGAGGACTGGAAAATATCGTTGAATCTACTCGCCAACGGGAAGATATCGGCATCAGCATTAATGTCTGACACAAGCATCATCACGCTCGACGAAATACAGGAACATTTCGAAGCTCTGATGAGTCCAACTACTCAATTGCAGACTGTCATCAGGATGTAGAAACGAAAAGACAGGATTTGTCAGATCGCCTGATGAGTTGCATTTTTCGAATGGTCGTCAAGTTCTCAGAATCGAACCATTTTCGCCCTTGTTAATGACGATCCTCAGCTTGCGTTTTCCCTGCGAAATACCTGAGGTTTTGAACTGAAAACCTGACACCATATTTCTACGAGGCACTGTCTTTTAACTCGCAGGTTGTGGGTTCGATCCCCACAGGGGCACCAAACTCATATCCCCTCGGGGCGATGTAAGACCAGAGGGGATATGAGTTTGACTGCAGTTATTGGTCAATATTGTGGCGACGGCTTACAGCCTTACGATCTCCACGTGCTGCGTTCCGCATGCATGCAGTGCCGCCACATCGATTTTCAGTCTAGTAATCAGCCTCTGTTTGTGGCAAACAGCAGTTGTTACGTCAAGTTTATGTCCGACTCACGCCAGCGCCGCCATGTCCAGCGGGTACCGACCAAACTTCCGTGTCGCCTCCACCATCGCCCTGTAGTTTTCAGGCCGAACGCTCGTGTGAATGCTGTTCGATGACATCAACATATACCCACCACCCGGACCGGCCTGCCGGATCGCATCCTTCACTTCCGCTACCACTTGCGAAACCGGCGCCTCGCTCAACGTTTTGCCACAATCGATATTGCCGAGCAGGCTGATCCGGTCTCCGTAGCGTTCTTTCATGGCGGCAATGTCCATACCGGCGGCCGGCTCGATCGGGTTCATGCCGTCAATCCCCGAATCGACCACCATATCCATCAGCGGCCACACGTATCCGTCGCAGTGCTTCACCACGTACCCGCCCGCCGCTTTGACGGTCTGCACCATGTTCCGAAAATAAGGCAGGATGAACTCCTCGAACTTGGCTGGCGACATGAAAGGTCCTTCGTTATACGCCCAGTCATCGCCCAGCATTACTCCGTCAGCACCCCGTTCGATCGCCTGGACAGCGATCCGGCAACAGTACTCGTTCACGACCCGCAACACTCTGTGCGCAAGCTCCGGATCAGCCATCAGGTCCATTAGGAAATCTGCCATGCCCCGCAGCTCGCAGGCGGTCATGAACTCCGCCCGACTGTGCCAGAAGATGAACTTCTCACCCTTGAACCGGCTCACGACATCCCGTAGACCCTCGTAGTTCTCCTCGTTTTCCGGGTCCGGTGGCGAATACACGTCTAGGTCGGCTGCAAATTTAATTGGACCATCGACAGGCGCATAGTCCTCTGTAGTGCGTTGCATAACAACACCCCACTGGTTTGTGAAGCGATCAGGCAGGTTGCTTGCGCCGCCAAGCTGCGCAGGCATCTTTGCGGTGACGCCGTCCAACCCCATCAACTCCGCAAATTCCGGTTCATCGTTGCACCCCGGAAACAGCGCCTCTCTGACATTTGGCGCAATCGACCACTCCATCATCGGAACCATGTCGGGTTCCCGCCGCTCGAGCACCGCCCTGATCCTCTCGTAGCCGTTCATACCTGCTTTCTCCATCTCAGCCCTGACTGTAAAAAAGGACAACCGGCACAAGCTTACCCGCTTGACGTGTCCCGCCCCCCCCCGGAAGACGGAATCATCTGACCTTTTCCCCGAAAACGGTGCCACCAGAAGTGTTAGTTTTCCGGGTAGAGCGATCAAAGCGGAAATTTAGGGTCATTCTGATGAGAAAGGGGCAGGTGTTGACGCTCGGCAGTTTGCTCCGGACTGCCGGGTGAAAATGTTCCAGACCCTTGATCGCATGAAGGTGTGCGAGTTGCCGATGCTAAATGCAGACGGTATTCATCGACGGGTCCTCGACGAGGTGCTCGATGATCACGCTTCGCTCAAACTATTGGTGTCTGAGCGTGATGAGCTAAATCAAATTTTGCACAGGATGAGGACTTGACCAGACGCTGTCGATGCGATTCACAAACTGCGTGAGGCCTACACGACGACTGTATTGACCGTATTGAGCTACGCGATTGCCGTGAACTGCTCAAAATTTAACGGTCTGAACTGGGATGGCATCATGTCGGGCGAATTCACGGATAACTACAAAAAAGATCGAAAGGCGTACCAGAAGGGCGCAAGATTTCTAGGACAAAAACCTGATGAAGTGATGATGGTTGCAACACACGCAGCCGATCTGATGGGCGCCAAGATGGCGGGACTCAAGACAGCGTAATTTCATGTCGAGGAAGAGTGGATCGATATCTATCCAACGCCGGAGCCGTCCACCCACTCGACGAGTTCGACGTAAGTGCATCAAGCTGGGTTGAACTGGTTGAAAAGCTGGCCTGAATTAGGCGAGTTCAGGAGATAGCCGACGAACACGTCGAGAACGTTTCCAAAGCCCGATCCGTCTTTGCCGCTGTATACGGCAAACATCCCCGAATACGTGTCTACAATATCGTCAGCCCATCGTTATCCCAATCGACCAAAGCAACGTGACCAGCGCCTGCTCCTGATACGTTGTCACAGGAATATCGACCACCTTTCTCACGTTGCCAGACGGTTTCTCCCGTTCGCC
The DNA here is from genome assembly GCA_030754315.1 of SAR202 cluster bacterium. GTDB lineage: Bacteria > Chloroflexota > Dehalococcoidia > Lucifugimonadales > JASMAO01 > JASMAO01. Next base: position 2,784 of record JASMAO010000148.1, on the reverse strand, counting down.
CATCCAGAAGGTAGAGGTGATCGGTGGAGTACTCGACGAGATTGGATGGGTTCAGCAGGTCATCGTCAATCGCAGCCAGGCCGATTGGTTGATGGTCATCTTCGAGTGGAAGCCGCATGCATCCGCAAGGAATCCGTAGTTCCTGTTCTCTACGTTGAACTCTCCGAATTGCAGGCTCCAGAGGCTGCAATTCAGGAAGATGAGGAACATGCGCGGCCTAACGGTAATTTGAGCTAAATTCCAAATTAGCTGTCTCTACCATGTTGGGTCACCGGAAGGCGCAAAGTTTAGAATAAATCACTGTAGTTACTTTTTTGGCGTTTTTCTGAGGAGGATTCACAGCGATGGTTAGTCTTGCTGGAGCAATAGCTTTAGGATTCCAAAGATATTTCGACTTTTCCGGTCGTTCCAGCAGAGCAGAGTACTGGTGGTGGACTCTGTTTGTAATTATTGCTGGTGTTGTTCTCAGTTATGCCGATATGCTTATCGGAACTTATAACGCGGATACTGAATCGGGCCTGATTGCAGGCATTTTTGGCCTGGTCACCTTGATTCCTGGTATTGCCGTTGGAGTACGCCGCTTGCATGACATCAATAAGACTGGCTGGTGGGTGTTATTTGCAGTCCTGTTCTTCTGGCTTTTGCTTATCCCTGTTTTGCTTCTTCTGTACTGGGCAACCCGTCCAGGTGATCAAGGTGATAACAAATATGGGCCTGAATACCAATCAAAATAATCATAGATTGGTATTACCTTGGCACAGCGCGTAAATTGTCAGCGATGCAGCCGACAGAATCTCGGCACCAATACTTTTTGCATTTATTGCGGAATTCGCTTATCTGAACCAGTTTTAGGTGAAACCGAATCAGATCGGTCCGTCGATGCGCCTATGGAGGCCGTTGCGGAAATTCCTGAAAATGACGAAGCAGGTCAGGATGCCTCAACGAAAAGTGATGGCAGTGGTATACCCAAAAGTATCCCTTTACAGTCACGGCTCAGACTGAATCACCTAGAAACCCTTTTTGGCAGTAATTGGCTGGTCAGAATCGGTGTAGTTGCAATTTTCATCGGCATAAGTTTCTTAATGAAGTTGGCCATAGATGAAGATGTTCTTACCCAGGAATTACTTGTTCTTGCCGGCATGATTTCTGGGATTGGATTTTTGGCGCTTGGAGAACTTCTCTGGTTTCGTTACCCGAACTATGCGCACGCTTTGAGCGGAGGAGGAGTAGCCCTTCTTTATTCATCCTTGTTGGCCGCTCTCTCGCGTGGGACGGTTGATGTTTGGCTCGCAGTAGGTTTGTTGTTGTTAGTCAGTCTGATTTCGGTGGGGCTTGCGTTTAAAAGAAATTCCCAACCAATGGCTTTATTGGGAGTTGCAGGTGGGCTTTTAGCACCATTCTTATATGCCGGAATAACAGACCCGGATTTTCAGATAGACAAGCTTTTTGCAGGGCAAAAATACTTTCTGATTATTTATGTGCTGGTGATAGACCTTGGCGTTATAGCGGTAGCTCTATTCAAAAACTGGCGATGGTTCAAATTAGTATCAGTAATCGGATCTTATGCGGGATTTGCACTATGGTTCGGTGAATATGAAGATCGAAACTTGTCCATAGGTTTTGCAATTGCTGCGCTGACGATTTTGTTTTTCTTGCTGTTCTTATCCGTATCTGGATTTCATCTGATTCGTCGTTTGTCGCCGAGAGCGCTAGATGTTTCTCCGATGGTATGGAACGCGCTTTTGTACGTGATAATTTCTTATACTTGGGTTCTGGATCAGGACACTGGGAATTTTGAAAACTGGCGGGCTATACCGACACTTGCATTGGGCATTACGCATCTGTTAGTTGCCTATTTGTCGTTCCGAACCAATCAAAATCAACCTGTCATGGCAATGATGCTCGGTGGCATTGGACTAATTTGTATTTCCATTAGTGTTCCGATGCAATTTGATGGTTATCCGCTGCTAATTGGTATGTCTACTAACGCGGCCTTTTTGCTAGGGCTTTCCGTGTATTTAAAAAGTGATGAATTGAAATTCCTCGCTTTAATTTCGTTTATTTTTGCAGTGGTAGCTTTGGTTTCTATCAACCCAATAGATTCAAGTTATGCAGTAAGGCCTCTGACGACGTTGTGGTTCATATTCCTTCTGTATTTAAGTTTGATCTTCTACAACAAATATAAAGACGGTTTTTCGCTCCGTTTGATTGCGATTCCAAAATGGATTGTTACCCAGGAAGATCTGGATCAGAATTATCGTTGGCTTTACAGAGTCAGTTCGTATGATGCGACGCAAATATTCCTGTTGGCATCTAGTAACTTTCTGTCAATTTGGATGCTTTCCATCGAATTTGGTCGATTCATCGAATCACAGGTCTCATCTGCTGATACTGCAGATCAATGGAAATCTTTGTCTATCACTGTTTTATGGGCAGGGTATTCAACCCTGTTAATAATTGCTGGTGTGATTGTCAGATCTTCTTTTATTCGACTAGCCGGACTTGGGTTGATGTCTTTGGGTGTGATTAAGTTATTTCTTTATGACACTTTTAATCTTGAACAGTTTTACCGTGTTGCATCCTATATAGTCCTTGGAACCCTCCTGCTGTCTGCTGGAATGCTGTATCAGCGTTACCAGTCTCGAGTGCGCGGCTTTTTCACCGAAAAAACAGATATCTGAAGAGAGGCGCTGAGTCGTTATGGAATGCATTAGTTGTGGTTTACACAACGTGGAAGATGCTCGATTTTGCGGCCATTGTGGGATAAATATTCGGCAGCGTGGA
>JASMAO010000147.1 GCA_030754315.1 SAR202 cluster bacterium | reverse complement strand
CCTGTGTCTATCTCTATCTCAGCTATACCCATTCCTCCTTGTTCTGTAGCGGTCGAAAGCAGGCGCGTCCCATTGTCTGACCAGACGAGATATCGGGTACTGGCAATGTGGGTGTTGCTCAATTCGACAGCGGATCCACCTTCAGATGGGACCACGAAAACACCGCCATCGACTGCGCCACGGTCACTGTAGTTAGAGGATAGGAATGCCACGTGTTTTCCATCGGGTGACCAAACTGGCATTGCCACCTGCCTCTGAGACTCGTGTAAGACCGTAGGGTGGCCATCATGTGAAGAAAACACAACCAATCTACTACTGGTGTGCCAAGATCTCTCTAGCGGGAGATCGGAGGACACGACAGCGAAGTACTGGTTGTCTGGGGACCATGCAAACTCCCATACCTGAAGAGTTTCAGGGGAGACGCGTCGGACCTCCCCGGTCGGGACGTCGACTAAATAAATGTGGGAGTATTTGGAGTGTTGCTCAAACTCGATGGTGTCACCCTTTTCCTCGATAAGTTGCTTTTCATCACAGGTGAGTTGCTCGGTGTTGAGGAACGCAATCTGAGTCCCGTCACAGGACCACACCAACGGATGCAGATTGCGTGGAGACAGCACTCCCCCTTTCATATTTGTCAGCTGTACCGCTTCCCCACCGTTTATGGGCAACAGGTACACTTGGAATTCTTTTGAAGGCGCAATTGTCTCAAATTGACTGTTGTTCCCGAAAACGTCCCGTTGGGTTTTCTCACGATTGGAAAGGAATGCTAACGTCTGGCCGTCTGGCGACCACCGGGGCATGGTGTTAGACCCCGTTCCGGCAGTCAGTTGCCGTGGATTACCACCCTCAGTAGAGACGATCCATATGTCTTTGTTTTGTGAATTAACATCGGCTGATGCAAGAACAAACGCGACTAACTCACCATCGGGGGAGATCTCCGGCATAGCCGGAATGCGCAGTTTATCTATGTCTTGTTGAGTGGCTATTCTTGATGCCAAACTCGAACTCCATTGGTTAAGATTAACCCCTTGCTGATCAGGGAAATGGCCTGGGCCATCGCGCAGGCAGTATATACCAAAGGGGATCTTTTAATTTGCAGAAACAATCGATATTTTGACATCTTTGTAGAAAACGCTATTGTTGGTTGCCGACGGAAAAAATATACGGACTTGACTCAAAATAATATAATTGCTGAGTTGTATATATAATTACCTCAGTTGTTTCATCCAATGCCTTTTGACGGAGTGTCGGGATGTACGGAACGATATTTAATTTAGTTGTTAAACCTGGCCACGAGCAAAATTTGTTGCAAACCATGCGTAGAAGTACCCCCAAGGGGATGGTGGCTTGGTTTTTGATGAGACCAGATGATGATAACGCCGACCTGATAGGTGTCGCCGTATTCGAGAGTAAAGATGCTTACATAGCTAATGCCAACAGCCCTGAACAACACGAAGCTTTTACTCAGATGATGAATCATTTGAGTTCTGAACCAATATGGACTGACGGCACCTATGTAATAGGAAATATAGCTTGAGCAGTCATACGTACAATGGGTAATGAGGTTGGCGAAAAGTTATACTAAACAATCTTGCAGAGGCGCTTAGACTGAGCTTCCATAATCGGGTATAACAAGTTGGCCTTTAGGAGTAAACGATATGAAAAAACGGCAAAATAAACTCGCGGGACCGGTGGTTTCACTTCCTACGTTTTTGGATGGCAATCACGCCCTTCAACTCGATCGGCAAGCAAAACATATTCGATGGCTCACTGATAACGGTATTGGAGTAAATGGGAACGGTGTGCTTTTGGCCGCAGGAGGTTATGGAGAGGGTTACTTTATGGACGATGGCGAACTTTTCGCCCTCGTTGACCTACTGGTAGAGGAATCCAAAGGAGAGGTGCCCACGATGATCGGCATCTTTGACCTCAATGCGAGAACGGCAGCTCGCCGCGCTCAGTATGCCGGGGATGCGGGTATCGATTTCATCGAGCTTGGGCTTCCACACTACTCTTCCCCTTCGGAAGAAGATGTTTATCTTTACACGAAATATGTCAACGATAATGCTGATGTTGGGCTGATGATATACAACAATTTCTGGGTGACTCCTCCTCCTGCATATGAAATCACTCGTACATTGATGGAAAGGTTCACGGATCTGGAAAACGTCGTCGGTTTTAAGTGGAGTTCTGCCAGCGCAGCTCACTATGTTGGGATGTTGAAACTTTTTGCCGATGAGTTCAATTTCATCGACAATGGGATGATGAATTCTCAGGGTGCGAGAAACGGAATGGCGGGATTTGTGGATTTCTTCGGTAACGTGGCACCAAGTCTGACTTTAAAAAAATGGGGAATGTTTCGTGACGGGGCCTATGACCAACTTGACCAACTTCTCGAAAAACTGCATTTTGAAACTGACAATATTTTGAGCAACGAGGCACCGCCATTCGCGTCTGTTGCTGATGGTGTTGTAGGCCATGTTCGTTGGGAAACGATGGGCCTTTATACAGGACCCAATTTCCCGGCCCAAGCGCCTGCACCCCAAGCCCTCTACGAACACACCAAAAAAGTGTTCACTGAAAGCGGCCTGATGGATTATGTAGAGTGGGACCAGTCAATATTTGATTAAGTGAGATACTTCCGCTCCAATATGGTTCAACAAAAGCCGGTGAGTATTTTTCACAATGATACCTACGTGAGGTAAACCTAGGCGATAGTGGAATAATTCAAACAACAATTTTTTCAATGCGTTAGTTGGCATAAGAAAACTTTCTGTCAATGTGACGAGAACAAGGAAATGTGAGGAACGAAAAATGGCAAATGATTACAGTAGGGAACGACTCCAAGGCAGCGTCTTGTCTATGTTGACATTTACCAATGATGATTACAGTATCGACCTGGAAAGTCAGCGGAAGCACGTTCGCTGGCTCATCGATCAAGGAATGGTTGAAGGTGAATGTGTCCATCTCATAGCGGGTGGAGCGGGAGAAACGTACATGCTAGAGGAGTCTGAATTCCAGGCTTTAGCTGATCTAATAATCGAAGAGGGGAAAGGTGTGGCTCCGACAATGGTCATGGTCTCTGAACTCAGTGCCCGTGCAGCAGCAAGAAAATGCAAATATGCTGCAGATGCTGGAATTGATTTTGTCTTACTGTCACCACCTCACTATTCACAGCCATCTGAAGAAGATATCTTTCTTCATCACAAATACGTTAACGACCGTGTCGACATTGGTATCATGACTTATAACAGTTTCTGGGTAATGCCGGGCGGTTACTCGTATAGCAGGGGACTGTTCGAGAAATTGGCAGAACTAAACAACGTTGTCGGTGTTAAATGGACTGGCTCTTCAACAGAGGATTACCTCGGTTTTCAGCAAATGTTCGGTGATCGATTTGCGATGAGCGAGAATAGACAATTCTTTGGTATGGGGTCCCGTTTTGGGATGACTAGTCGAATCGATGTTATGGGAAATGCCGCGCCCCGTCTATCCCTTTATCAGACCAAACTGGCTCGAGAGGGTAAATATGACCAAATCGATGACCTGTATCGTCAATTGTCTTTTGACCCCCTTTACAAGCGTGGTAGAGAGCCAAGAAGCGAAAAAATGGTCGCTGACGGACCTCATGCCCGTATGCTGCTAAGGCTTATGGGGCTTGAGACTGGCCCGTCTTTTCCGGGGCAGCACGAACCCTCCCGTGCAAATATGGATTTTTTGCGAGAGTCCCTTGAAATTAGCGGTGTTCTTGAGTGGGTCGACTGGGACCAGTCAATACTCTCCTGAAAACAAAGACAAACTATAATGTTTTCCACTCTCAAGTAAATATCATATTGGGTTCGAGAATTTACGAAACCGCGTGCATATTCCTAGCAGTGCTGGCAACCTAGTGGGCTTGAAGGTTGACAGCCACCACCATTTCTGGGATTTGACCAGATTTCACTACGATTGGATGCCGTCTGGTGAAAGTATCCTTAAGCGTAATTACACTCCAGAAGACATTATCCCACTGCTCCACAAGAGCATGATTGACAGAACAGTAGTGGTACAAGCTCACGAGTCATTGGAAGAAGCGAATTGGATTTTGGATTTGGCGGATGAGAACGCTTTCATTGCTGGAGTTGTTTGTTGGGTCGACCTCGTTGACCCTAAACTCTGCAGTGTCTTGGACGATTTAATGGCACGACCAAAATTCGTTGGGATTCGGCATGGAGTTGAACACGACGAGGATCAAGAGTGGCTCACACGGGAATCATCGAGAAATGGCCTTAAAGAACTTGCCGCCAGAGGTATCCCGTATGATGTGCTAATTCGTCCTCACCAGATTAAACAAATTCCTTTTTTGGCGGACCAGATTCCTGATCTCAAGATGGTTATCGACCATATTTCAAAACCCAGTATAGCCAGTGGACAGATGGAACCTTGGGCAACGGACATCACAGAAATCGCAGAGATTCCAGGAATTTATTGTAAGATCTCTGGTATGGTCACCGAGGCGGATCACAACCGTTGGAGGCTGAGAGACTTTAAACCGTACGTTGATCACATTATGGACATTTTCGGTTTCGACAAGTTGATGTTTGGCAGCGATTGGCCGGTATGTTTGTTAGCCTCGACCTATGATGATGTGGTAAAAGTCGCACTGGGCACAGTGGGTGAAATAAGTGTCTCAGACAGAGACAAGTTAATGGGACAAAATGCGATCGACTTCTACGGTTTAAATGTTTCGTGAAACCCAGTGATGTTTAATTTTTGGATTGTGGTGTAATCTCACATTGATCTTAATGTTATGGCAGTTGACCGATCAGGGGCTGGCCGAATCGCTCGGAATGTGCGACCTCCAAGAGCTTCTTTCTCCGCTTTTTTCCTTTGTTGAGTATCCGAGCGGGATAGCCGAAAGGCATGACTGCCACCACGTCTAGTTCGGTTGGAATACCAAGAAGAGAAGCAACTGAGTCCATTCCTTTCCACCCGGTCCAATTCGAGCCTATGCCTTCTGACCACGCCGTGAGGATCATAGATTGGATAGCACGGCTAGCATCTGAAATTCCGAAGGGGGATGATCTGTCTATGGCTACGGCTACCGCGAATGCGGCTTGGGCATTGTATGGACCAGAACTCACAAGTTTGCCTATTTCAGTAAGAGTGTCACGGTTCTGTACGACCACAAAATGCCATGGTTGTTGATTCATGCTGCTTCCGGTGAGTCGAGCCGATTCAATAATTCTCAGTATTGCGCTATCATCCACTGGCTTTCTTTGAAAATCACGGACGGCTAGGGCTGTTTGAACGGCTTCAAATACCTCCATTACTGGCCTCCTGGGCAAATGTTTTTTGTAGGAAGATGTTGGCGATGTACGCCATCAAATGAAACGCATATTGAATAACTTTAATTCATGTCGAGATGCTGCACCACTAAAGTTGCCAATACCACCTCATCAGTTAACTGTCGGCCATCCCCAGGATTTGATTACTCTTCGGACTTCGTCCATTTCTTCCTTATCTAGTGGAAGGGTTGGAGGCCTAGGTGGGCCGACTGGATGGCCCATGATTGCTAACATGCCTTTTCGCATACGCGTCATACCACCCGATCTCGCGCTTATTTTCGCGCTCACAGCGGCGGCTGTAGGAGTTTTGGTGGATTCATAAAGTTTCCTTGCCTTATCGTATTGTTTGTTTTCTAAGAGATCCCATATCTTCAAGTCATGGCTAGGATAGAGATCAATGAACGAGTTGATGTAACCGCGACCGCCTAGTTTATGGCATCGAATGAGATCTGTATTGTTGTCTATTACATTGAAGATATGAGCAAATTTGGTCATCTCCTCCCATTCTACGTCATCGGGCACAGCCCACTTTACCGCTACTATGTGTTCAAAGTCTGCCATTTTCACGAACGTATCTGGATAAATATTGCCCCTTGATACATGGGCACCTCCGTATCGTTTTGCCATGGTATGGGTCATCCAGGGAGTGTTGTAGATCATCACACCGATATCGATTGCATCGGATATAGCTTCGAAATGGCGTAGCATGTCTTCTTGGTTAGGCTGATTGAAGATCGGGGGAGAAATTTGCACCCCGATCGCTCCCAGGTCCTGAGCCCGTTTGGCATCTTGTATCGAACGATAGGTGTCCTTGTGGGAAATTCCGCACATCACCGGTACTTTGCCATCAGCGGCCCTGACCACCGTTCTGAGGAGAGGTGGCCACTCAGCGTCGGTTAGTTGAGGGCCTTCTCCTCCCGCTGCTGCCATTTTAAGTACACAATTGCCTGTTTTTACACCTTCATTTACTAGCCACTGGCACAAGTCATCCATTCGGCCATAATCAACTTCATATTCTTGGTCAAATGGAGCCGGCAAGGTACAAATTGCACCTTGAATTAACTTCTGTAATTCTTCTCGATTCATCTAATTTTCCTTTCTTCCGATTTAAACCCTAAGATTAAACCAATTTCGCTTTAATCAATTTTTCAAGTTCGAGCCTTGTTTGGATTGCTGCTTGTTCTATTCGATCTAATTCAGAAATGAGGTGTACGCTAAGAAATCCATTGAACCCGTTTTGTAGAAGAGCGTGGAATATCTCGGGAAAATCTACATCTCCTGAGCCAATGGCAGAATGTTCGTGAGCCTTTGCTTCCGGTGGAGCGACGATGCGCCATGTATCATGTGAATCCGATACCGAAACATGCGTTAGAGACTTGTCGGCATACGCTATCATCTGAGTGCTATTTTGTTCTGGTCTACACATTATTGAAGTGTGGCCAGTGCCAAAGATGTATCCTATGTTTTTGCAAGTTGTACTTTTGATTAAGTCTACAGCAGAGTCGGATTCTTCAATCAGTCCTCCAGGATGAGGCATGAAGGCCATTCGGACTCCCGTCTTTTCGAGGAGAGGACAGAGTTCCGTGATCGAACGTATGAATTGTTCTGCATAAACCTGCGCATGATCCTGTGTCTTTTCCTCAGGTCCTCCCCACAAATGAGAAGTTACCATTTCACATCTAAGTTTTTCAGCGACGCCGACAACGTGGCTAACCCTCTCAACAGCCGCGATTCGTTCCTCTTCCCCTAGGTTGGCAATACAAAATTCGGTATCCCAGCCACCAATGTCTATTGCTGAAAGAATTAAGTTATTTTGGCTTAGCAATAAATCCAGGGTGGCAATATCATCTGGACCTGCTGTGTGAGCGGAAAAGTGAGGCGTGATCGATATGTCAGCAGCAATTTCAACATACCTGAACCCGAATCTACTGACGTTTGAAAGAACATAGTTAAGATCGTGGTTTCCGAGACTACTTGTGTGTAATGAAACTTTCAAAGATTACCTTTTGATAAATTCGAGAATGAGGTATCAGCTTATTTAATTGCGATGAAGGAGGTGTATTCATGGTTGTCGTTGGATAGTGGGAAGTATAACTCAAGAAGAAACCGATAGCCGGAATTTACTACGTGTTGCAAATGAGTACCTGTATATTAAAACAGGAGATTTTAACGGATTGCCGTATCCGCACAAGACGCAAAGACGGGATAATTGTATTTATTGGACGATTGACGTAATTCAGTGACAGAATAAATACCCTGGTCCTTTGATCAAAACATCCCTGAAGATAAGAAGGATTACTTGGAATCAAGAGGTTTCAACTAGAGAATGTTACCCGAAGGTATTCCTTCCTATCGCCCAGTGGTCAGGGGAGTTACTCATATGGTTTCGGCAGGCCATTATCTTGCCTCCGCTGCTGGATATCGCATCCTTGAGGAAGGAGGTAATGCTGTGGATGCCGGCGTGGCATCCGGTATTGCAATCGACGTCACTCTGCCTCACATGGCCGGTTTTGGGGGAGTTGCTCCGATTATTTTACACATGGCGCATTCTCAGGAAACCGTCACGATAAGTGGTCTCGGAAAGTGGCCCAAAAATGTGTCCTCCAAAATGTTTACTGAGCAGTATGGTGAGATCCCTAGGGGCATACCACGAAGTGTAGTACCGGCTGCGTGCGATGCTTGGCTGACAGCAATCGAACGTTATGGCACCATGTCTTTCGAACAAGTAGTTAAACCTGCCCTCGAACTCGCTGAAGTTGGGTTTCCGATTTCTCAATCGTTAGCCTATGCTATCGAAGGTGCAAAAAATGAACTCGAAGGATGGTCTGCCTCGTCTCGGATATTTATGCCGAAAGGGAAGCCGCTAAAAATTGGGGAAAAATTGGTCCAAAGTGAATTGGCGGACGTGTTCAAAACTATGATCACAGCTGAACGAACGGCCTCTGGTCGACGAAAGGACAAGATACGTGCAGCTCGTAACGTCTTCTACCGTGGTGAAATTGCCGACCGCATGATCAAATTCTGCCAACAGGAGGGCGGACACCTTACCCCAGATGACCTTTCAGAATTCTCAGTCAAAATAGAGGACCCTGAAAAAGGCTCGTATAAGGGATACGACATAATGACCTGTGGTCCTTGGTGCCAGGGGCCAGTATTGATCCAGTTACTCAATATAGTTGAGAATCTAAATCTCAATGATTTGGGACTAAACTCGGCCGACTACGTTCACACATTAACAGAAGCAACGAAGCTAGCATTCGCTGACCGCGAGGCATTTTACGGTGATCCAGAGTTTGTTACTGTTCCAATAAATGAATTGCTGTCAAAAGAGTATGCCAGCGAACGAGCAAGTATGATAGATAAATTGGAAACGTGGCGCGAGATGCCTCCCGCTGGTGATCCTTTTAAAAATCGC
>JASMAO010000146.1 GCA_030754315.1 SAR202 cluster bacterium | reverse complement strand
GAGCGCGTGTATCCATTCCCATGATGGCTTTTCTGATTGTGCCGTGTCCTACTTGTGTAGCTACGTTGATATTGGAACCAGTCTTTTCTAGGGCATCTAGAAAATCACTGAAACTCGTCCAATCGGGTGACCAGTCTGTGTCATACCAAGCTTTGCGGGTGTTTAAGTCGGAAGCAGCTTCACCGATCAGTGGGGCGCAAAAGCTAATACCGCAATTTCCGACGTACTCGAAAGTTACGCCTTGCGTTATCTTGCTGTCCGCGTCTGGGTCGATAAAAAATGACATGTCCGCATGGCTATGTAGATCGATGAAGCCAGGCGTTACGACTTTACCGGTTGCATCGACCGATTGATGCGTTTCTGCTTCTATAGAATTCCCTATCACAACGATCGTGTCGCCCTGAATGGCCAAATCCGCAGAATATCCCGTGGTACCAGTGCCGTCTATTAATGTTCCGCCACGGATTACAACATCGAACATTTACGCCTCCTCTGAAACTGATTCATGCTCTGAACTGTCAGATTTATACCAGTCGCCTTTTATGCATGCAGCGCGATGATTCCCTGAAACACTTTGGAGTTCTGGCACTTGCGTACTGCATTCCTTGGTAGCCAGCGGGCAACGTGTACGAAACACACATCCCGAGGGCGGGTTCAAGGGGCTGGGAATATCTCCTTCAAGGACGATGCGTTCACGGTTACGTTCTAATTCAGGGTTAGCGGTGGGTACCGCTGAAAGCAATGCTTGGGTGTAAGGGTGCTTTGGGTGATTGTAGATATCATCCCGAGAACCAATCTCGACGATTTTCCCTAGATACATTACTGCGACACGATCACTTATATTGCGTACTACAGATAGGTCGTGGGCTATGAATATATACGCGAGTCCAAATTCAGTCTGTAAATCTTTGATTAGGTTAATAACCTGGGCCTGAATCGATACATCAAGGGCGGAAACAGGTTCATCAAGCACCATTACATCTGGTTTTGCCGCCAATGCACGCGCTACTCCAATTCTCTGGCGCTGACCACCTGAAAACTCATGAGGATATCGACCGGCCATCATGGAGTTGAGGCCTACAATTTTTAATAATTCTGCAACTCTTCGTTTGTAGTCACTCTTGGTTGTTGTTAAGCCATGAATCTTTAACGGCTCCCCAACCAGATTGCCTGCTGACATACGTGGGTTTAGGGATCCGAAGGGATCTTGGAAAACCATTCCTAGGCGACGTCGAAAATCCCGCAGGCGGTTTCCAGTGGATTTTGTAATATCTTCTCCGTTGAGCAAGATTTGACCTTCGGTGGCATTTTCCAGCTTGAGAATTGCCCTGCCGATAGTGGTCTTTCCGGAACCGCTCTCTCCTACAAGTCCAAGAGTTTCTCCCGGGTTAACGCTTAGGTTTACGCCGTCAACGGCTTTAATAACACCGACTTGTCGCTGAATGATAAAACCTTCAGTCACAGGGAAATGAACTTTTAAATTTCGGATCTCTAGTAAAGGAGATTGTGTGTTTGAGATGGCTTCGTCTTTTGTAGAGTTAGCTGTTGTAGTTGTCACGAAGTTATTCCTAGCAGGCTTTTACTAACTCGTTTGTGCTCCCAACATGCTCCGAAATGCGCATCTTCAACTTCTTCCAGTTCGGGTTCAGATTCTTCACATTTTTGTCCAGCGTAATCACATCGATCGATAAATGCGCAACCCTTAGGCAAATCAATTAGGTTTGGGATTTCACCGCGTATAGGTTGGAGCCTTACATCAGCGTCTAGATCTAATGTAGGAACAGAGTTTAAAAGTCCCACGGTGTAAGGATGTTTAGGTTCTTTGTAAACTTGATCCAGGCTTCCGGATTCTCGTAGTTTTCCGGCATACATGACATTCACGCTGTCAGCGTAACGGGCCACAACACCTAGGTTGTGAGTGATGATGATTACGGATGTGCCAAGTCTGTCAGTTAGGTCCTTGATGATTTCTAAAATCTGGGCCTGAATGGTCACATCGAGCGCGGTAGTGGCTTCGTCTGCTATCAGTAGCTTGGGTTCACAGCTTAGGGCCATTGCGATCATGATTCTCTGGCGTTGACCACCTGAAGTCTGGTGGGGGAATGTTTTAAGTCTCGTTGCCGGATCGGGTATCCCGACCAGTTCGAGCAGTTCGCTGGACCTACTTAATGACTGTTGTTTGGTCATACCCAGATGCAGTTCAAGCGGTTCACGTAATTGGCGTCCTATACTGAGTACTGGATTCAACGACGTCATGGGCTCTTGAAAAATCATTCCGATGTCGCGCCCTCTGACGTTCTGCATTTCCGCTTCTGATATTTTCAAAAGGTTTTGACCTTGGAAAATTACATCGCCGGATACGATTCGTCCTGGAGGAGATGGTACGAGGCGCATTATGGAAAGTGCCGTGACGCTTTTGCCGCATCCGCTTTCCCCAACCAGTCCCAATGTTTCACCTTCTCTTAGTTCAAATGAAACGTCGTTTACTGCTTTAATTGTTCCTGCGGAGGTATTGAAATGGGTCGAAAGATTTTTGATATCGAGCAATGTCGACATAGCCAATTACCCTCTTGGTGATCGTTCTGGGGAGGTGCATACAAATCCTGTACTAAGGCGATTCATTTTGGTCCTTTCTATGCGTCCAATTTTAATATCCAAGTACAATTTTGCAGTTCGTTAGTGTAAGGATTCTGTTTTCAGCATCCCATGTATCAATCGTCCCAACGACCGAGTTAGTGCCGTCAGGCGTGAATCTACGAAGTTCAGCATCGGTGATGATTTCGAACATACACGTCACACGTCCTTTACCAGCCTTGAAGCTGACATAGGACTTGCCATCTGGGTTAGTGCCGGCTTCCAGCACATTACCTTGGACTACGAATTGCTTGCCGATTTTCGGAGTCGCAGTATCGGGGGATTTACGGAATTCTTTTTCAAGGTCCCTTGCACTGGTTCGCGTGTAGTCGTCAGCAGATAGCTCATCTACAAGCCCGCCTGTAGATTTTTCGTCAATGGTTTTACTTGGTGGTGTGGGTGTTGGAGTGGCTTCAACCTTTTTCTGAACTGTCGGTGATGGGGCTACCGTTGATTCCTCAATGGGGGCTCCTATAACGGGAGATATTTTCTCTTGCTGGAACATCAGGTTATGTTCCGAATCCTTATTGTTTGTATTGGCTGGGTTATTTTGCGTGGTTGCCCCTGAGCTACCGGACCCATCATCTGATCCTCCACATGCGAGAATGGCTGATAGAAGAACAGCCGAGAATATGAACGTAATTATTTGATTTACGAATTTTTTCATCTATTTTTCTCCTCGCAGACGTGGGTCCAAAACATCTCGAAGTCCATCCCCAACTATGTTTGCAGCAAATACTGTGAGAGCCAGGAATACCCCTGGGAAGAATGCTATCCAAAAACCCACTCTTATGAATTCGCGGCCAGAAGAAATGATATTGCCCCAACTGGGGATAAATTCTGGTGTTCCAACTCCCAGAAATCCCAATGCTGCTTCGGTTAGGATTGCACCACCAAAAAATATTGAAGCCTGAATGATTACAGGTGCCAGTGTATTGGGTGCTATGTGCAAGAAAAGAATGCGCTTTGTGCTTGCACCTGATGCGCGGGCTGCATCTACGTAGGTTCTTTCTCGCAGGCTTAAAACCACTGCCCGTACTACGCGTGTCATACTGGGAGTATCGACAATTGCGATTATGATAATGACATTGGTAAGGCTGCTACCTAGTGCTGCTACAAGAGCGAGCGCAAGGATCAATGTAGGAAACGACATCATGCCGTCCATAACCCGCATCACTATATTGTCGGCAACACGGTTATACCCAACGATTACGCCCAGCGAAGTACCTACTATGGTCACGATGATTGCGACACCAATACCGACATACAATGATGTTTTTGCGCCGTGAAGGGTACGTGAATACACGTCACGTCCTAGTTTGTCAGTTCCAAACCAGTGATCAGCCGATGGCCCATTAATTCGTTCACGTACTGCGAGTTCCGTAGGATCATAACGTGCCACTGTTGAAGCGGTGGGCAGTAAAGTCAATATAGCGATACCCACCATCACGGTTAGGATTATTGACCCGATCATCAGATTTGGATTGGACTTTAATGTCTTCCAACTTGTCGCAAATGTTTTGCGAACACGAGTTTTGAGCGGAGGGTCTTGGTAAATATCTACCATTGTTTCGGAACCAGTCGTCAATTAGAGCCTCACTCTTGGATCGAAAAAAACGTATGCGAGGTCGACCATAAGATTTATAAATACGTAGAACGACGCCAGAAGCATAAGCATTGATTGAACTACTGGAAAATCACGATTTTGTACGGTTTCAGCAATTAATCTTCCAAGACCTGGGATTGTGAACACCGTTTCGGTTACCACAACACCTGTAATCAAGGCTCCGGCCAGCGTCCCTATCACCGTGATAATTGGAATAGCGCCGGCTCGCAATGCGTGTCTGAAAAGCACCGGCCTGTTTGCTAACCCTTTGGCTCTGGCTGTACGAATAAAATCTTCTCTGAGCACTTCAAGTATTGAACCGCGCGTCATTCGTATGATTACCGATGAACCGCTTATGGCAAGAAGTGACACGGGCAATGTAATTGACCTTATCCAGCCTGTGAAATCTTCTGTTACAGATACATATCCGATGACCGGAAACCATCTCAAATATACGGCAAACGCTAGAATAAATATGAATCCTAGCCAGAATCCCGGCACAGAAATACCCAAAGCGGCGAATATTTGGATGCCTCGATCCCACCGGGATCCGGCCCTCCATGCGGCAAAAACTCCCAGAGGAATTCCGAGGAGCACCGCAAGGGTACCGCCTACAATTGTAAGGCTGATAGTAGGTTCTAATCTTTGACTGACAAGCTCAGCCACTGTTCTACCCGAATATATTGATTTTCCGAAATCGCCCCTGAGGGTACGGCTAGCCCATTCGACGAATTGGGTGGTGACCGGCTTGTCTAGTCCCAATTCAGCCCGTATGAGTTTCACATCATCCGGACCGGCGTAATCACCTGCCATGATATTGGCGGCATCGCCTGGTGCGATGTGAACTAGTGAAAAGGTTGCGATTCCAACAAAGATCAATATTGGAATTACGGCTAGCACGCGCTTAAAAATATAAGCAGTCAATTAAACGTTCAAACCTTTATTTTCTAATCTCTGCGAAGTCCGTCAAAAACTAGCTATTTGTGAGATCAGCTAATTGTTCTAGTTAGTTTGGTTAAGTTTAGTTATACACGTGTTGTAATGCTGACAAGCAGGCGGCGAGACTCTTTCGAATCCCGCCGCCTGTGATCAGTTGTACTTACTACTCAACAGTCAGAAGAATTTACTTTGACCGCCAAGCGTTGTAGGGGTTCCACGACATGCTATACAAGCTTTGAGCACCTTGAACGTCAGCACGTACTGCTCCGACGCCAAAACTGTCACCAAAGGAAATGTACGGCACGTCCTGCCAGAAGACATTTTGCATCTCTTTTACGATCGCAAGTTGTTCGTCAGCTGAGGATGCTCTTGCGAGCTCCTCCATTCCAGCAGTCATAGCACCAGATTCATCTTGGTACTTATTCCAGTACTTGTTCTTGGCCAAAGAACTGTTGAGCAATGGGTTAGCAGCCCAAGCTCCGCCACCTGCTGTATGGAAGACATCCCATAATTCAGGTTTTTCACGCCAGTTAGTTTGAGTAGCCCAGTCAGTTTGCTTGAAGATGACGTTAAAACCCATCTTTTCAAGTGTCTGACGAGAGATTTCGGCCGGCCCTGAGAACCTTGCTCGGTCTCCAGCTTGAAGGACAGTTATGTCCGTGCCGACCAATCCTAGATCTTTGATGGTTTGCTTCGCAGCTTCAAGTCCACCTTTGTCGTGGTAGTTGTAAACCCCTTCAGATCCGTCAGCCCAGCCACCCCATTTGCCTGCACAGGCCATCATCGATGGGCAAAGAGTGTAGAACCGGCTGTCTCCGTGACCTGCGATTAGCGCGTCCTCTACAGGGAAGGCCATTGCAAATGCACGTCTAACTCTTGCGTCGGTAAATGGACCCTCTATGTTGTCAATCCATGCTCCTTCACGAGCAGGGCTTGTAGTGGCGACCGCGACTCTAACATCAGGATTTGCTGTTAGCGTATCTACCATGTCAGCCGGAACGTCACGGCCCAACAGATCGACCTGACCGACTTCTAAAGCGGCGACTCTGGCATTGGAGTCCGGGATAACGACGTAATCGACAGTGTCGAAGAAAGCGTCTTTACGACCTGCCATAAACGAAGCGGCAGAGTCTGCAGGGCTGTAATCCTCATAGCGCTTTACGCGCAGATGATCACCAGTAGCCCATTCATCTAGTTCATACGGTCCGGTTCCGATTAAGACATCAGCACCCTCAGCCGCCGCGACGTCGTACATCTCAGGCGGCATCATTACAGGAGCGTATCCACCTATGCGGGCTAAGGCTTCAAGTACCAGAGCGGTAGGTTCGACCATGTCTATAGAAAACGTGAGATCACCAGTTACGGATATGTCATCAACGAAACCGAAAATCAGTGAACCATAGTTGTCACGTTCTGCCCAGCGCTCCCATGATTTGACAGCATGCTCTGCATTGAACGGAACTCCATTATGGAATTTGATTCCGTCGCGGAGCGTGAAATTCCATTGCATACCATCAGCAGAGACTTCCCAGGTATCCACCAGTAGCGGCGTAGCCTGCAGGTCACTGTTATAAGACATCATCCGTTCCTGAACAGCAAATGAGACTTCATAAGCGGTTGTACCAGTGGTTCGATGGACGTCGAGTGTGGATATAGCAGCACCTAAGGCTATCGTTAGCTCACCGCCGTATCTGCCGTCAGACTGAGGAGCCTCGACTTCTTTTACGACTTCGACTTCTTTTTCGACTTCTTTTTCAACTACTACTGTTTCTACAACAGTGATAGTTTCTGCTTCACCTCCGCAAGCCATAATCAGCATGGTGACTGATGACAGAGCGGTAATGACAAGAAGCCAAGCCTTTTTTCGGAATACCATTTTTGAATGTATCTCCTGAGAATATAGATATCATCGTTACCCTTGGTGGGTCACGCGCGAAGGTTACACTACATCAGGCTTTGGAGAACGTACTTGGGTACCGATATCACATATTTATATAAATATACGGATTGTTTATTTAGTTCTCTGGGCGTGCCGTCTGATTTATGAATACGCTCGAGTTTCAATAAAGAAAATGGCTTGTATTTCGTTTGTCGATATGAGTGACTTAAATTGGAAACCAAATGAGTTAAAGTCTCTGCTTTAACAAAGGAAAAAAAATGAACCGCATTGAAGCTAAGTTCGTCGAGTTACACCCTCAATCAAAGCCATTAGCCGACAAGGCGAACGATCTGTTTGCCCAAGGGGTAACTCATGTTTCTCGTCAAATGTTTCCTTATCCCGTCTATATGGAGCGCGGATTGGGGCCACTTAAATGGGACGTTGACGGTAACGAGTACATTGATTACAAAACTGGTCACGGATCTATGATCCTTGGACAAGCCCATCCGGCGGTCGTTAATGCTGTTCAATCACAGATGGCAAATGGCACTCATTTAAGTTCTGGAACGCGTTTCGAAGTTGAATGGGGTGATGCTGTATGTCGGTTGGTCCCCTCGGTAGAAAAACTTCGTTTTGTTGGATCTGGTACAGAGGCCCTAATGATGGCCTTTAAGATGGCAAGAGTTTTCAGCGGTAAAGAGAAGATTGTGAAGTTTGCGGGCGCGTTTCACGGTTGGTCTGATCCAGCTTATGTTACGGATCCGGAGACAGATCGCCAGTATGGAATTCCTAGTGGTACGAGCGATTCTATAATCAATGCTCCTCCCCACGATCTTGATGCCATAGACGAAATTCTCACAGGCCATGACGATATTGCATCCGTTGTGTTCCAGGGAAACGACATTGCTCCTCCCGAATTCATCCGTGGCTTGCGTGAACTAACGACAACTCACGGTGTTTTGTTGATTTTTGATGAGGTTGTAAGTGGGTTTAGATGGTCTAATGCCGGATGTCAGGGACGGTACGGCATAACCCCTGACTTGAGTGCGTTTGCAAAGATACTTGCAGGAGGATTACCCGGTGGATGTGTGGGTGGTAGAGCCGATGTGATAGATACTGTTGGAGAAGGGGGTATTCGTCATCCGGGAACATTCAACGCAAATCCTTTATCAGCCTCTGCAGGAAGTACTGCTCTTGGGATAGTTGAACGTGATGGTATTGTCGAAACTGCTGAGAAACAGGCAGTGCGATTAAAGGATGGCATAAATAAAGTTCTCCAGTCTATGGAAATCCCTGGTGGAGCTTACGGTGTGTCGTCGATAGTAATGGTTAGTCTTGGTACGCCAGTTGATACCGATGATCCGCATGCCGTTCCTGTTGGTGTTGAGCAGGGAGGTCGCCCGGTTGCAAATGAAGTCTTGGATCAGCT
The DNA here is from genome assembly GCA_030754315.1 of SAR202 cluster bacterium. Taxonomy (GTDB): domain Bacteria; phylum Chloroflexota; class Dehalococcoidia; order Lucifugimonadales; family JASMAO01; genus JASMAO01. The sequence goes on along the minus strand of JASMAO010000146.1, from coordinate 3,060 downwards.
ACAACTTGCGATTATTAATGAAGGGTTATGGACGCATCCTGCGTCGATGATACTTTCGGCTACCCACAGTGATCATGATATAGATGAGACGGTGAATAAATATGAGGCAGGTCTGCAAGCGGTGCGCTCGTCTGGTTTGATTTAACCATTAAGTTCGACAGCGTTACATGGTTCTTGCAGCCGACCCTCGTTCGCTGGCAGTTCTTGCTGCTATCTCGTCGATGTCAAGGGACTTTTCAGGCCATTGATCAGGAGTGGTATGAGATACGCGCAAGAGCAATCTTGCGAGTAGTCCTGCATACTCTTTTAGTTCTCGAGTTCGAACTTTATCCAAGGTGTCTGATGAGCTGTGCCCAAAGCCCGCATCAGGGTGTCGGCCGACGAATCTCCAGCGCCAGAGCATTCCCGATTGTATTCCCCTTAAAGCAAACGGGAACATATCTCCCGAAGAATCCATCTGTGACATCACATGACAAGTCAGCCCTTCATTCATAGCATCCAGTTCTCGTTGAATTAACGGACGTAATTCTGGGAATTGCAGAGCGACGCCTTTCATAGCACCTGTTGCGAGTTCATCCAGATTGATCATTAATCTCGGGATTGGATCATTACCGTAGTGTTTTTTTACAAACGCTGTAGAACCCTGTAGGCCTTGTTCTTCCGAACCGAATGTAGCGAAACGTATAGATCGACCTGGGCTTATGTTGTATTCCCGCTGTAGTCCCGCGAGTAGGCGCGCAGTTTCTAAAACTACTGTGCAACCTGAGGCATTGTCATTTGCACCCGGAGAATCTACGGTGGTGTCATGGTGAGCACCAAGAATTATCCATTCATCTGGCCAGTTTTTACCTGTCAGATCGCCAATTACGTTTGAAGAAGTCTCCTTGAGTTGCTTGGAATCAACGTGCACAGTTACAGAAGCTCCGGCAGCGGCTCTACGCATCAATAACGCCCCGTCTTCGCGGGAGGTATGGATTAATGGCAAAGGAACATCATTAGGATTATGGTCACGCCAGTCACTTGCATGACCATGTGCCGTATGACGGCCACCGGTAGCGTGGGGAGTAATGCACCCTACTACACCTAATCTGGATAGGCGTTCGAGCCGCAGGGTTAACGATTCAGGCAAAGTAAATGGTTCATAGCCGCTTGCCATCAAGGCAATGGTTCCCTCTAGGCTTTGATTCAGGGCTTTGACTTCATGAGGCATTCCGAATCCGACGTCTACCAACGGTGCCGTAACGTTTATCGACGGACAAAACAGGCTGGCTCTCGCATCAATCGTCCTGTCTGCTTCATCACTGATTAAAATATCAGCAGATGTAGCCTTCCAAGAATTAACCTGAAAATTTTCGATTGAAGTTGATCTTAGACCAAAAGACTCAAATTGTGATCGGATGTATTCTGTCGCAAGCCGCTCACCTTGGGAGCCTCCCCAGCGTATTCCGATCGAATCACATAGCATGTTGATGTGTTTATTTGCGAGGGAATCTGTTGAAGCGCTCCCCATGAGCCACCTTTCAGCCGTAGACCAATCAACCGTCATGTCTAGTCCTTTTTAGATTGAGAGTATGGTTCGATCTTTGATTTGATCCCATTTAATTTCTCTGCCTAACCCTGGTGTTTGGGGTACGTGCATATATCCGTTTTCAATCCAATGGGTGTTCCTGATTAACTTCGAAGTTTCCGTTGTGAGCACACGATCTGGTGATGTAGGCTGCCACGCGGGATGCTCCCACCAATCGTCATTTCTGATAGCTGCTACCACATGGGGGTTACCGCCATGACAGTTTGCTCCGAACATCTCGGCCAAGTTGGCTAGTTTAATTTGCCCTGTTATACCTAATCCTGTTTGACGCACTATGTCTATGGATCCCGAACTTAAATATGGCACTGCCAAATAAGGTGCCCCCTGAACAGATTCCAAGGCGAGAATGGCTATATCCAGGGCGTCAGAAATTCGTTTAAGGCCATTGATGTCTGATTCCTGCAGAGGTTCTTCCATCCACAGAAAACCTAGCTTTTCGAGTTCTCTGCCGACCTTTATCGCTTCATCTACCGTGTATTGCTGGACTGGATCATGCATTAGAACCATATCGTCGCCGACGACATTACGTAATTCACCTGCCAATTTAATATTGGTTGCTACTCCTAGAATCGCGTGGTCTTTAAATCCCAGAAATCCCTGAGCTTTGGCTCTCTCCGCCGAGGCTAAAGTGTCTTCGAAAGAAACAGCGGTTTCTGTCAGGTATGCCGGCACTTTGTCACGGAATCCACCAATCAGTTTATGTACTGGTAATCCCGACTTTTGACCGGCAAGATCCCAAAGCAACTCGTCAATCAGTGATAAAGGAGCGATTGTTGGCATGTGGAAATAGCGACGAGCCATCCACATTTTGTGCCAAATGTATTCCCTGTCTAGAGCGTTCATTCCTACAAGTTCGGGATCCCATTGGACTTTGAATGTTCGTGAATCCCACTCTAATTGTTCCTTGCTCCAGGAAGACCAGAGTACCCCTGGAGTTTCAATCCCGTCAGCGGTTTGCATATTTAATATTGCCGCGTAAGCGGGTGTTGGCTCCCCGGTAACACCCGCTCCCTCAAAAGGTCTATGAGCGAATTTGGTACGGTGTGAGTCGGGATATTCTTGCATTCGGCGGAGGGGTCGCCATTCGGGTTTGAGTACGCCCAGCTCGATTATGTCTACACGTAGTTCTTCAATCTTCATTATTTGATCCGGTTGTATAGATTTTAATGTTCAATGATCACTAGTTTTGGCGTGTGATTTGTCCCTGTATCAGTCTTGAATATCTCTAGGTGCAAAAAATTCATGCACGGCTTCTTTACTGAGATCTTTTTTATCCATTAGTAGCGGATGGTATTGGTTTTTCAAAGTTTCCATTACTCTGTCGGCGTAATTAACGCTGCCAGGCTGGCCTGATTGTCCGGCTAGGGTAGCGCCCCAGGCCATATTTGGTTCTGACATGTCTACAAATAATCGATAGCTGACGCCACTGGCATTTTCAAAACCATGATCTGTTTCAACAGGCCTACGATTGT
>JASMAO010000145.1 GCA_030754315.1 SAR202 cluster bacterium | reverse complement strand
TGTTCGAACACCATGACCGATACCGCCCGGTTTGAAAAGACATCATTGCCAAGATCACCCGTTAAAGCCTGGCCCGCAAATATCAGGAACTGTACGATTAACGGATCATTTAGATGCATTTTCTCGGCATACTGAGCCTGTATTTCCGGTGTTGCTCGTGTTCCTAACGCAATCGAAACCGGATCCCCCGGCATTAGATGGAGCAAACAAAATACAGTCAGTAGCGCAGCAAAGACGATCACAACGCCTAACAACAGCCGCTTAATCAGATATGCCAACATTACGGATCTGAAAGAGCAATAGCGCTCGGGAAAGAAAAGGCCAGGGTCGATACGACCCCGGCCTTCAACTTGTTAAAGGTTACCGCGTGAATTAGGCCGCGGTAAAACGTGCAAAATCTTCTTCCCCGGATGGGGCAAACATCGGCGCGAGGTTTGATCGATGTGCAAACACTTCAGGTTCATGTCCGATCCAGACATAAGCGCCCGTATTCTCCATGATTTCCTGCATGCGCACATAGATTGCACTACGCTTAGCGGGATCAGTCTCTAGTTGTCCTTTGATATAGAGATCTTCGTACTCAGGATCTGACCAGCGTTCCCAATTCCATATTCCAACCTGATCCTTTACAAACCACTGTGCCATACTGTGAGGGTCTGGACTCCCGCCATAACGCATCAACCAGATCTGCAGGTCTTTCCATTCATCACCTTTGCTTTCCTGGCCCATATTCCAGAATGGACCTGAATCCAGCGGAATAACTTTAACGCTGATTCCAACTGCCCCCAGATTTGCTTGAATGATCTGCGCAGCCAAAACCCGCTCTTGTACATTGAGCGTTTTAAGCACCAACGATAAACCAGATACGCCTGCTTCAGACAATAAAGCTTTGGCTTTCCCAGGATTGTAATCAACAGGAGACTCTTTACGCTGCCCTGGTAGACCGGGACAAACCATGCCGTGCGATCGGATAGACGCACCTTCATAAGCACCTTGAATGATTGAATCGACGTCCACGGCGTGCTGAATGGCTTGACGCACACGAATATCCTTAAGCTTAGGGTGATCTACATTCATACCCATCCACATGTACTGCAGCGCACCGACGACGTGTAGCTTTGTATTAGGTGGCGGCGACTTCATCCAACGCACATGTGTTTTCGCCAAAATTTTTGTACAGTCAACTTCGCCGGCTTCGTAAGCGAGCTCAGCGGCTTCAGGTGCATCAATACTGATGTAATTGATCTTGTCAAAATATGGTTTGGGCCCTGTCCACAATGGATTGTGTGTAAGCGTGACTTTCTGCTTAGGAATCCAATCCATCACGTATGGCCCACAAGTGGCTGGAACGTCGACCGTGTACTTGCCACCAACTTCCTCAGTTGCTTTTTTACATACCAATGTTCCTGTCCCACTCAAAAGTGCTAGCGCCCAGATTGGTGCAAATGCTTTATTGAGGACCAAAGTTCCGCTGTACTTATCCTTGACTTCTACATGATCTAAAGCAGACCAGTCGCCTTTCCATTCAGATTCGAGCATTCGCTCGAACGAATATTTCACATCGTCTGACGTCAGTTCGCCGTAACCGTTCGACCATTGCAAACCGGGTTTAAGGGTATAGTCAATATGACTCCCATCGGGTTGAGATAGATGAGATACAAAATCAGAAGGTGCCCATCCCAATGCGCCGCCCTCGAAAGTAAAATTTGCGAGTCTAGGCATCAAAGCCCACTGGATTGTGATTTCTGATCCTCCCACCATGTAACCCGGATCAAGGGATGCCAGCTTAAGGTGGGACCGGGCATTTAGCACACGGTGTCCTTCTGCATTTGTTTGTATTGAGTAGCCACCCAGTGCGGCACTCATTCCAAGGGCAGAAGCTACTTGTAGAAACTCTCTTCGTTTTTCATCAAAGTTCTTCATATATTCTCCTTAGGTATAACGGTAAATCTGTTGCAATAAATTAGCCAGGCTGCGTTTGTTTGCATTGGCTAATATATTACTCATACTAATTCTGACTATCTAACTTGTCCAGTAGATGAATTCTTAGGCCTCTCTAGACAAAATGTAGTAATCCATAATAAAAAAATACTCATTATTTGTGAGTTGTTAATTTCGATTAGATGTGGTTTTGGCTCAAATTCCGCGCCGCGGAATTGCTACCGACCATCGTTTTGATAGAACCCGACTTTTTGACTCGTACACGTCCAAGTCAGCAGTTAACAAGAAGTCGTCTTCTGTCGACGTCAGGTGGGTACGCGCCTTAACTTCGACATCAAATCCATCCCTTTTTACCTGATTACCCACTGTCATTTCAGTCTCAGCGCTCAAAGGATCGCCTTCTGTAATTGACATTCGCTCGATAGTCTTTCGTCCGCCAACTTCCAGACCATGTTCTTCAATCACAACTTTGTCCCCACCTCGCTCTGATAACACCTCTACACGGCCACTCAACACATCACGGGAAACTCTATTTTCAGAAGCCCCTGCTGACAAAATTGTAGCCGGCATTGGCGACCCCTCCTCCGCGGAAAGAAAAGGCGTCAACTTTGGCCCGCCTCGGCTGGGTCTAACGGGCAACTCTATCGAACTGTTTTGCGTATGAAGTGTTAGTTCGACGGGTTCGGGGGAAGGCCAGATCATAGGCCAGTAAGTAGTCGAGATCGCTATACGCAATCTATGACCACGGATAAACGAATAAGCTGCATCACTTAGTTGAAAATTCACACGGTATTGCCGCCCAGGAATTAGTTTCTGAGTTCTATGGTGACCATTTCTATGAGTGAGGTTCATCACAGCATAAGCTACTCGAGTGGACGATCCATCGGGCTTTACGTCATTGAGGCGAACACAAACAAATGCCGTGGGGCGATCGACTGAAAGATTCAACGTCACCTTGGTGGCGCCTAGAATTTCCAGATCAGATCGAAGTGGTGAACCATCAAAACAAATTGACGCACCATCATCAAATCGCTGATCACCAGGAAACTCTGGACCTTCTCCTCCAGTACCGTAAGGACACCATTCTCCACCCGCTAAACCCAATGTCTGCGGCGTGACTGCAACCTTCGCTACATCTCGAGTTGGTTTTGACGACAGACCAGCTTCACTTAAATACAATTTCTTGACACTGATACGAGGACTTGGCCACTGCGTTTCCCCAACCCAACGGCCGGGGCAGTCTGCATACCAAGGTGCGGCCGGTACATCTTGTTGCATGTAGGCGCGGAGCATCGGCTCCTTCATAATGCCAGTATCAATTTCCTTTAACCAGTAATCCCACCACCGTAGCATTTCCTGCAGGAATCCGATCGCAGGGCCGGGGGCTCTGAGAGATTGTCCCCACTGATGACCGTGGGGACCGATAATTCCCATCCGTGGAACTTGGAGGTGTTTTAACAACCTGGGAATCGCATCCGTATAGCCGTCTAGCCACCCACCGACCGCCATAACGGCGCACCGAATGTTATCGTAGTTTTCACATACTGAGCCGTGGCGCCAATAAGCATCCCGCGTTGGATGTTTCATCCACTTTTCGATTGGGCAAGGAACACCGTCCAGTCGTTTTTTCCAATTTTTGCGCCAACCAGCGCCCATGATCTCGGGGTCGCCTGGCAACGGCAAAATCGAAAAGAAAGTTGTGCCCCAATCCAGATTGTCATTGAGGAGGCATCCACCGCTGTAGTGCATATCGTTTGCATAACGATCGTCAGTCGAACACGAGGTCACAATAGCTTTTAATGCCGGTGGTCTAAGCGCCGCTACCTGAAGTGAATTAAAACCTCCCCAGGAGATACCAAACATCCCGACCTTTCCATTACACCAGGACTGACGGGCGAGCCAGGCAATAATCTCTTTCCCATCACTAAGCTCTTGGTGAGCATACTCATCCCGCATCACACCAAAACTATCGCCAGCACCAGCCATATCCACCCGGACACTGGCGTAGCCATGTCCGGCAAAGTAGCTGTGTTTCGGCTCGTCTCCCTCCCGAGTCATGTCTCGTTTTCGATAAGGTATATATTCCAATAGGGCAGGTACCGGATTGTCCGAGTCCGCATCCTCAGGCATCCAAATCCGAGCGGCAAGCCGATCGCCTCGCTTCATTGGAATCCAAATTCCTGCCTCTAATACCTTTATCTTGCATGGGAATTCTCTGATCGTTTTCATCTTTTAGTTCCTGTTATATTCGCCGCGGCCCTATCTGGATATACAAACCTAGTTTAGGGTAGGAAACTATCAACTTGGTACCTACTATGAATTCCATCGTAAATTCTAATACCTACCCGATTCATCGGAATGACGATCCGCGGTCGCAACAACTAATAGCATCTGCCCAATCACAGCTAGCTACGGTTGGTACTTGTCACTTTCCTCAGTTTCTCAGCCCGGCTGGTTTATCCCACTGCCGAAAAGAAGCAATCGCACTCGAGTTTCAAGCCCATCCCAGCAACAATCAGTACACCCCTTACTACAGTGAACCGGATGACAGCTATCCGGCGGGCCACCCACGGAATTCAACCGTGCGATTTGCTGTACGTTATGTCTCCCGTAAATTGATTTCTAACGACTCGCCGCTAAAGATACTGTTTCAAGGCGACGATCTGCTGACGTTTCTCCGAGGATTGTTACCAGATGAACCGATCTATCGTTACAGTGACCCAAGAGGATCACTCAATTACACAGTGATGGGGACGAATGACCAGCTAGGGTGGCATTTCGATGCTTGCGAACTGGTCGCGTCGATTTTGTTACGGCCCGCTGACGATGGCGGTGACTTCGAATACATCCCTTCTGTACGTAGTGCTGAGGACGAAAACTTCTCAGCAGTCTCGTCTATTTTAGGTGGCAACGATGAGCAACGAATCGCCGTGGATTTTCAGCCCGGTGATATGGTCCTTTTCCGAGGCCGGCACAGCCTGCATCGAGTCACACCGATCCAAGGCAAAACCACCCGCTTGATGGCGCTCATGAGTTTCGACAACGTCGAACAGGCTCTTGAGCGCGACGTGCCAGATGATCTTTTACCACCTTGAGATACTCTGATCGGAATTCAACCGGCCCAGGCAGTGATTATCTCCTGCAACTGGTCCAGTCCATCCGTCAGTGCTGCAGGCCCTGGCTGAAGAATCTCCGCTGACTTGATTTCGTAGATGTCGCCGTTCTGCACTGCAGGTATAGCATCCCAGCCTTGGCGTGCTGCCACTTTTTCCGGTCGAAACTTTTTGCCGCACCACGATCCGATGATGATGTCCGGTGCTCTTCGG
>JASMAO010000144.1 GCA_030754315.1 SAR202 cluster bacterium | reverse complement strand
TTCTTGGAGCGGCGGTAAATCCGTTCTCGCCTCCATACGACATGAGACCCCATCGACTAATCAAGAAACAAAAGGCCGGGGCATCTTTTTTCCAGTCTCAATTTTGCTTCGATATTGCCAGATTCAAATCATTCATGTCGGAGCTATTGGATGCTTGTAACGGAACTCCCCCTCCGATACTCGTCGGAGTGGGGCCGCTTAGGTCTGCGGATGTGGGGCTATGGATGAGGGACAACATAGCGGGAGTCTCGATACCTGATTCTGTCATAAGCCGCATGTCAAAATCTGTTAAAAAGGAGCAATCCAAAATTGGCATAGAGATATGTTCTGAAACAGTGGCTACGTTAAAGGGCATTCACGGAGTTGCCGGTATTCATATAATGGCATATAAGTGGGAAGATGCTGTCCGGGAGATCATTACAAATACAGGATTGCAGAAGGAAAATAGAAATTAGCCCGCTGACTGAAAAGAAGTGGTATCCCTAGCAGGACTCGAACCTGCGTACCCGGTTTAGGAAACCGACAATTACAGGCGTGAATCGCCTTATCTAGGTACGAAACCGGTTCAAGTCCGAGGCCGGTCACCACTAACCGACCAGTGCGATTTCCTAAGCCGCCAACATCACGTTCAATCTGTGTGCGAAGTGTGGACGGGCCCTCCCCCGTCTCCACCAGATCTAAAGGGCTCCTCATTTTCTAGATGGGAGCCTTCTTCGTCCCGGCACCCTGACTATCATCCATGAGGGTCAGAAAAACACCCGTTCCATTCCTGGTAATACCCCCGATTCCTCCCATACGTTGTCGAACCGCTTTTCGGCCTGCCTCACTAAAGCAGGCCTTACTTCCAAAGATGTAACTCTATTTATCCAATCCAAAGCTTCTCGAGGCGTGCCGGCTCATGCGCCAGGTTCTCATAAAGTGAATTGAACAGGTAGGCGAATTAACCCGCCTGGAACACCGGACTTATCCTACTGGCGTAAGTACCAGACATGAATGAAAAACTCCCAGAGACACTCATCATCACCGATCCACCCTCTTGTACCGATGGTTCCTATAATGGCACCATTTGGCTAATGTTCCCAGCAAGAGTAAGGGTGAAGAGAAATGCGCGTTCCCCACAGATGACGCTGTGGCCTATGGGGAAGAAGGGTCAGCGGACGCCCAGCGATTCTTGTAATTTGGAGCAAATGTGGAGGCGTCACGTCAAGGTGTCTCAATAGGCACTTGAAGGTCCTGCTTGAACGCCCGTGAGGCGTTGAAGATCTGGCGGGGAAGCGCCCGCCTCGGCTCCCTTAATGAACTGGCCATATGAGCCCGGTGTGTCGACAAGGCAGTCCCCGCCTAGCGGTGGTAGAGTAAAGGACTCATAGCGTTAAAGAAACTCCCGCATGGTAGTAACTGAAAACACATATGGAAACGGCTTTTGTAATGGTGATCAGAATTGCGGCTGCCAAGGCCGGCCATTGACACTCAAGGAGGAGGCAAAAGATGCCAGGTAAAACCGTGGTGATTCTCGGGGGCGGTGTCGGCGGACTGGTGACGGCGAAGGAGTTACGCAAGCGACTGGGCAAAGAACACAGGGTGGTTTTGGTGGACAAAGGCGGCGAGCACATCTTTTGGCCGTCCCTTCTCTGGGTTCAAGTGGGGCTTCGTGACCCCTACAAAATCATGCGCGATCTCGCACGGCTGGAAAAGAAGGGTATCGACGTAGTCAAAGGACAGGTAGAGAGCATCGACCCCGAACAAAGGACGGTTCGGGTTAATGAAAACGAGTTAGAGTCAGACTACCTGGTGATCTCCCTTGGCGCTGATCTGGCGCCGGAGCAGGTACCTGGACTGGAGGATGCAGGTTTCAATCTCTATTCCATGGAAGGGGCCGTTGCAATCCGGGATGCCCGTGCAGATCTTATCGAAGGAAGGCTGGTTGTGTTGACGGCTCGCGTTCCTTACAAGTGCCCTGCCGCGCCCTACGAAGCGGCCATGCTCCTAGAGAGCGACCTGCGCAAGCGGAAGGTAAGAGATCGGGTGGAGGTATCCATCTACGCTGCCGAGCCGGCACCCATGGGTGTTGCTGGACCAGAAGCTTCTCAGGGAGTGAGACAGCTTGTGGAGGAGCGCAACATAATCTACTATCCTCAGCATCAGGTGAGCGAAGTGGAGTCGACCAGTGGAACCCTCCGTTTCACCAATGGCGCCGAGGCCCACTATGAATTCCTTGTCTACATCCCTCCTCATGTGGCACCGAAGGTTGTGAAAGACGCCGGGCTTACCGGGGAGAGCGGTTGGGTTCCGGTGGACCGTCACACGATGGAGACCAGCTTTCCCGGCGTTTACGCCATAGGCGATGTCACTGGAATCCCCTTGGGGGTGGGGCAACCCCTTCCCAAGGCAGGAGTCTTTGCCCACGGTCAAGGCGAGGCCGTGGCGCAGAGTATCGCGGCCCAGGTTACCGGGAAGGGCGCACCGGGAAGATTTGATGGTCAGGGCGAGTGCTTTGTCGAAACGGGGGGAGGGAAGGCTGGCTTCGGCCGGGGTAACTTCTACGCCGACCCTGCCCCAATGGTCAAATTCCACAAACCCACCCACCTCCGGCACGCAGGCAAGGTACTGTTCGAGAAATACTGGCTTTGGCGATGGTTCTAGCAAAACTAGAACGGCCTTTACAAACATGTTCCCTGGGCACCTGCGGGCCCGACACTTTCACGGTGTTTGGCAGTGCATAGGAGCCAGATAGATACCGATAGTGCGATCGCTTGTGATGCCATCCGCCAACATCACCCTCAATCTGTATGCCGAGTGTGGATGGGCCCTCTACCAGTCGGCAGAAGGCCTTGTCTTGTTCAGCAATTCTTTGTTTAAACCGAATCGTGCCAGCAGCAAATTCGTATATAGATCATGCTCTTTCTCTATGAGACCGCAACCTAAATTGATGTCTCCTACTATCTTCGGTTTGTATGCGTAGGATTCCTGCTATTGAGCAAGATTCACCTTCAAGGGCCTGGTGTGGATACCGCATTCACCGCCGCACTTGCTGGTCCCGAGCCAACGGCCGGCCCGCTCATCTGGGCCGGTACTTATGCTCGTGCAAGGCGCACAACCTAGCGAGCGATATCCCCCCGCATAGAGCGGATTTACAACATGTTAATAATTGATCTTTCCCGATCAGCCTAGCATTTCGACTACCTTACGTGTATTGAGACAACCTAGCTACACAGCAATCACCGATCCTAACTTGTTTGCAAAGTTATCTACCTCTCTCTTAGAGATGAGTCACTAGCAATACCAGCAGCCTTCAGCACGCTAGATATCTGATATTCTCTCCCGACTGACACTAAATGCACACCCTGACACAAGGACATTAGATCTTTGATGGTTCGCGTCGCTATCGCTACGCCAGTACTTTCAGGATCCTCTGCCCGATCCATCTCGTCGATCAGGGCATCTGGGACAGCGATTCCAAGTTGACCGGCGTTCAGGTGGCGGGCCATGTCACCGGACTTGAGCACAATCAATCCCGCGATGATAGGAACACTGAACCTGCTTGCGGTACTCATGAATGACTCGAAAAGGAGCGGATCAAACACTGCCTGGGCAAAAAAAAATTGGGCGCCGACGGCCACCTTCATCTCCATTCGTCGCATTTGCTGATCCTGGTTTGTAATCGCCGGATCGACCACTGCACCGGCTGAGAAAGCAGAGGTTCCCGTGAGACGGCGACCTGACATATCCTTTCCAGCCCGGTGAGAAGCAATGGCCCTTAACAGAGAAATGGAATCGAGATCGAAAACGGGAGTGGCCTCGGGGTGGTCACCGACAACCGGGTGGTCGCCAGTCATGCAAACGATATTCTTGATGCCCAGAGCATGGGCCCCTAGGAGGTCCGACTGTAGGGCTATTCGGTTGCGCCCCCTACAAGTGATACTGAGAATAGGCTCTATACCTCGGTTGACTAGCAAATGAGCCACCGCTAGTGGAGACATACTCATCTGGGCCGCATGGGAGTCCGGGAGGATGAATGCGTCTACCTGATCCCTCAACGCTTCCGCTTTCTCAAATAGAGGTGTGAGGTGAGTCCCTTTTGGTGGAATCAGCTCGGTGGTAACCATGAATTTCCCGGACGTAAGGGATTCGATGAACGATCTCACTATTGCCTCCGTATGCGTATCATAATGTCCATCGTACCTCAACGGCGACCGGCACTTCTTTGACTACTACTTCGAGGGCAGGTTTAGGGGTATAAATAGACAGTGGGGTATAGGTTGGTTACATATTGACCTTAGAGGTTGAAGATATCAGCGGTCTGAGTATCGCCACGGGCTACCATCAGCAGCATGGCTGCCGAGGGCAGAAGGAATGATGCTGTGCGCTTGAGATTCATTCCCTTTCTCCCCCAGTTATCCCAATGTCCCTCGGGTCCTGGCCACTACGTTCTATAGCTTCATTGCCTGCGACAACACCGCACCGTTACCTCGTTGAGATCGATAGCTCCGGTTGAGGCCGGTTCTACTCCGGTGCGAATATTGAAATGATGAGGATGGCAATCACGATAGGAGTTCTCATGAAAACATCATTTTCATTTCGCATCACGGCATCCGAGTTCTACGTGTTGCAGACGAAACTCATGCGGTGATGGTAGAAAGGTATTGCAGGCACCCGGGCGGTGCTGACCAACAGTGGACAAGCTTCGGTGCTATATAGGGTGGTTACGGTGAGTGGAGGAAGAAACCGGTTAACCTGGACGGCTCTTCTACGTGAGTACGTGGGTAGAAGAGTTAATCCTCTCTATATAGATAGAACCAGTAAGCGATACCTTCATTCCACAGCCCGCAGTTACATAAGTTAACTAACGAATCTTCCACCACAGCGCAAGTCCCATTCGTTTTCAAACTGCATAACCTCTCTCCTTCGGTTGTTGCTCTTCCACTACTTCCTATTTCTTATAGCTAAGTATGCGTTATTGTCTTACAGGTAAGCGATCGATTATCAGTGAAATCGAAGGCGAACATTACCAAAGGAATGGAATAATGGAGATCAAGAAATGACACAAAACTGGATGAATGCCGATTATCACGTTGTTTATAGAAGATTCCAACCAGATGACTGGCTCGTTAGTGGCCTGGAACAACTCGCCCGTGCGGAAGGGATACGCGAAGCAACCATCACTTCTTGCATAGGGAGCTTAAAACAGTTGAACCTTAGAAATCTGTGCGGATTTGAGGAAGATGTCCCTGAGTTCCAAAGACATTCCATCGAGGAAAACTTGGAACTTGTTAGTGCAGAGGGGTATGTCCAACCACTGCCTGACGGCGGGATAAGGATTCACATTCACCTGGTTGCTGCACGCCCGTCAGGTGAGTTAATTGGGGGTCACTGCGAGGAGGCCCGAATATTCACAGGAGCTTTCATGTATCTCCATATCATTGACGCGGAGGGAAAGACCTCATGAATGCAAAAGCAAATTTCGGGACGTCCTCAAGGCTAAGTGGCAAAGTCGCCGTGGTGAGTGGGGCGGGTACGTACGGAGGCGAAGGCATTGGAAATGGTGCTGCGACCGCTATCCTTCTTGCCAGAGAAGGTGCGCGGGTAGTGCTAGTAGATTTGGTCGAAGAGTGGGCGGATGCAACCAAGTCACTAATTCAAAATGAGGGAGGATTAGCTATGTCAATTGCAGCCGATGTAACTAAAGCTGAACAATGCAAGGAGGTGGTCGATTTCGCTGTACGGGAGTTCAATACTATTGACATACTTCATAACAACGTCGGGGGCGGATCAGGAAGTGGGAATGTCGTGGAAGCAACACAGGATATCTGGGCAAACAGTATGTCTGTAAACCTTATGAGCATCATCAATATGAGTCGGTACTCGATACCGTATATGAGAGGTAATTCTGGTGGGTCTATCATTAACGTGTCATCAGTTACCGGCATGAGGCCGAAATCTGGCAGGTCATCAGCACCCTACACTATGAATAAAACGGCGGTAGTGGGTTTGACCAGGGCAATGGCCCTCGATCACGCTGGGGAGAGTATCAGGGTAAATTGTATTATGCCTGGTTTAATATGGACTCCGCGAGTATCTAGTGGGTCTCCTGACTCTAGGCCCACCAGACAATCGTCAACCCCCTTACCAAACGAGGGTGAAAGTTGGGATATTGGATGGGCAGCGGTTTACCTTGCTAGCGATCAAGCTAAGTTTGTTACCGGAATAGTAATACCGGTCGATGGAGGCTTTTTGCTCACGAGCACACCTAATTGAGGAAGATCCTTATTCATGGTTAGATCAAACGAAAGAGGAAATTATTGAGCCGGAAACAGCTATTTGCGACCCTCACCACCACTTCTGGGATAACCGGCTTGAAAGAGGTTATCCCCGTTACCAGTTGGATGAATTGCTGGCTGATATAACAAGTGCCTGTCACGGGTATGGCTGCTTGTTAGAGAGCAATTCGTAATGGTTAGTGTAACTGGCATTTAATCTGTAATTGCGATTTTTTCCATGATTCTCAGAACTTAAACCCAAAGTTTTTGAATTATTCATCACCGGTATTACTCGAAAGTTTTTAGTTTGACTTTATAACGAGTAAGTTCGATATATTCTTGCCTAGAAGATCTTCGCAACAATTTCCACACTACCAGACCAAATAAAGTTATGGAAAGCGTTCCGAAAGACCCGGACAAGGCCAATACCGTCCAAGCTAAGTCAAAACGTATGATTCCAGCTATCAGTCTTGACGCAACACTCAAATTGATAAGAATTAGTATTACATCTAATAGACCATGCAAAGGCAAGAGTGCAGCCTCAAACATTGGCAGCATCCTTGTAGACATCCCGATAATCATGATGGTGATGAAACCCAAGCCAACTACGTGAATTGTTGGGGCACCCAAACTCGTTGGTGGGCCTATCGGCGAATACAGGTCCCCGATTAATTTCCATACCTGTAACATCCCACCAATTAGCAGCCAAAAATATGCACTTTGTAAGTACCATTCAAATCTACGGTAAACGTTCACAATATATTTCCCGGGGCTCATTTTTCGTGAGTATAACCTCAGGCTCAGGATATAGATCAAGAAACCGACCGTTTTGAACACAACGCCAGCAAATAACCACCAATTCGAAAAATCTTTGGCAAGTGTCAATATTATTATCCCGATCCCAGTATTAATACACACCAAGCTAACACCGTTTAACCTGAGTCTTGCCGGAGGCAAATTTAGAAAAGAAGGGACCACTTGTAGACTGATACCGAAAATAAAATTTGAGATGAATCCTATTAAGGCGGCCTCGATAAATAGTTTACCGATTGCCGAGGGCACAATCACTGAGTTAGAGTCGATCATCCGATAAGCGATCATCAAATCAAGCCCCGCAACCACGATGGCCCAGCCTGTGCTTGCAGCGATCCAAAGCTCAGGCAAACGATGACGAGCCCTGCCTTTTAGCAATGTTGCACCAACGAATAGGGAAAATATACCCAGCCCCAAAGCTAGGCTAATAGCAGATACGGCCAATAATGGATTATTTATACTGAATGAAGTGACTGTTTGTCCGAGGAATCTAGAAATTATGGCTACTATCATGAAAGTAAGCACGCATCTTTGTGGCCATGGGAACTTGATCGAACTATTCCTTATTCTCGGCACTATATGGAATCCGAGGCCCATTACAAACAAACCGGCCCAACCAAGAATTTGAGCCATGCCATGACTTTGGGTATGGGTGGGCCATGCCGTTCCCAGATCTATATCAAGCAGCCGAAAGAATATGATTGCCGCGCCTGTAGTAAATCCCAAAGTCAATGCCACACAAAGAGACGATATTATGAATGGTCTATACGTGCGTTGTGACGACCATAGCCCTGGATTGTGCGAATGGCGATCGGAACTTGACATGATAGATTGTTGCTAGATATGACCCATATGAATACGCTTCAAGGTGATTTCCTCGACACCTGCAACTGGCTTGCGAAATAGTGTTCTTTTCTTCGAGAAAAGCTTATGAAAAATTGATTGAGCAAATGAGCATTTCATAAGGATAAAGTCAATAATAGGTGAAATGCCGTTAAGTGGTCCGATGCCAAAATTAGAAATGAACACCAATAATCGATTGCTGACGCCATGAGAATGCCAGAATTTACGGCCCTAGGGAACGTTTTTTATGAGTGTGTCGCGACCCCGTTATGATAGAGTCGTGTCATTGGCATAAATTTCTTCTTCCTAAAGTAGGAGAGGGTTGAATACCGCGCCGGGCAAGAACTGAGGGTTTTCAGTGAGATGCTCACCGGTCAAATCTTTACCGGAGCTAAGTAAGGAGATGTCCTCTAGAAGAGAGATGGAATCGAAGTCGAGATTTTGAAGCCTACTGGAATGGTGTCCTGTTTCTAGATGATCTCCGGTTACACACACGATATTCCTGACACCCAGGGCATATGCTGCAAGCAAATCTCCCTGGAGAGCTGTGTGATTTCGATTGCTGCAGGAAAAGGTCAAAATGGTTTCATACCTACGATCGATCAACATATGGGCTACCGCTATCGGCGACATGAACGCTTGAGCAGGTGGGGTATCGGTAACCACAAATCCATCTAACACGCCTTCGAGGTCCATAACCTTCTCGAACAGTGGGTTTAGATTGACTCCCCTCGGCGGCCTTACTTACGCAGTTGTGACGAAGGTACCGCTGCGAAGTAGTTCACTTAGCTTCGTCATACTTGTTTCCGCGCAACGGGCTAGTGGCGTCGCTGGCTACGCGTGTTCTTGACCACCCCTGGCTAGGCGGGACGATCCCGATATGCAGAAACCTTGTACGTTGCACAACAACGCTTGAATTTGCGTCCGCTACCGCACGGGCAGAGTCCGTTCCTACCCACATTTTCTTTCTTGGCAATTGCACGGATCTCCATGATTGAACGGGGCTTCGTCCGCGTTCTCTCTTCCGCCGTTTTGGGATCTCGAGGTATCACCAATCCCTTGTATTCCGCTGCCTCTATGGCGGCATCTTCAAGCAGCTTGTATTTCTCTCCAAAGAAATTCTTATAGGAAGGGCAAAAGTATGGTAACGAGTTGTCTGGCCTCCCAGTGTTAATTGTTCGATAGCTGGGACACTCACCATAACAAAGTGTTTTCCAGGGGCATTGTTTGCAGTCTGAATGAAGCTTGCTTTTCAGGCCGGTAAAGCGAGTATATTTTTCACCTTTAACAATGTTCTCCAGCGTCATTTCATTTATATTTCCGAGAAACCAATCGTCGTCTACCGAGAAATCACACGGATAGCAATCACCGTTATGCTCCAAAACGATATAGCCGCATTCAGGAGCTAACTGGCACATCTCTGAGGGAAACCCCCAGAGCATCTGGATTAAGTTGTCGAACCATCGAATTCTCACTTTTTCCCAGCCGATTTCCAGCCAGTCATCCATCAAGATATTCAAGAATTGGCCGTATTGATCAGGAGTTATGGATTCTGCGGAGACGACACCGTCTCCGGCGGAGCTACTGTCCGGTTGTAACTCTGCACATGGTATGAATTGCAGATCTGTGAAGCCATGGTCGATAAACCAGCGTAGCAACTCTCCTGGTTTTTCTACATTGGATTGATTTACCACAACAAGGACGTTGAACGGTACATTATGACGCCTTAAGTGTTCTACTCCGTTCATAACTTTAGAATGTGTAGGTCTATTGAGTGGATCAACTCTGTATAGATCATGCCATTCGGGTGGGCCATCTATGCTTACCCCTACAAGGAATCGTTCCCTTTTGAAGAACTGTGCCCATTCGTCGGTGAGAAGAGTTGCATTGGTCTGGATCGCATTATTTATTAGCGTGTTCGCTTTACCGTTCACGCTCTTTGCGACATGCTTTTCAAGCTTCACAGCCGCTTCGAAAAACGGCAATCCCATCATTGTGGGTTCTCCCCCTTGCCAGAGAAACGTTAAATGAGGGGAAGAAAGAGGAATGTATTGGTTCAAAAGAACTTCGAAGGTGTCCAGCGACAGAGAGGGATGTTCTTCCCAAGGATATATCTCCTGCTTTCTCAGATAAAAGCAATAAGTGCAATCTAAATTGCATCTGCTAGAAGTAGGCTTGAGCAGGATACTGGTATAGTGTTTCATTTTCCCCTCAGGCGATTTTCGTAGTAGAGGTTGCTAAGCTAGACATCATTCAGTGGATATTGGAAGAGCATACCAAAGGGGATCCCCCGTATTAGGCAAGGAATGTGAGACTCCTGTGTAAATCGAAGGGTCGTTGCAACAATTCAAAATCTCTCCTTAATTGCCTAGCCATATATTGAGATTCTCTAGATGAAAAACATCCTTCTCTAATCTTATCGGTGCAAAAATGCGCCTAATGAAGACGAAAAATTCCCTCACGTCACGTACTTAGATTGAAAGAGGCGTTGCCGGGTACTCGGTGGAGTCACATAGAAACCTCATCCTATTTGAAAACTATTACCGAGATTAGGTCCCATTATTACCTATGTGACAAAACTCAGTGAATTCGCAAAGGGGCTATGCAGCAACAAATTTATCGTTTCACTATACCGATTTCCCTCAGTCCGGACATACTGGAAAGGAGGTCTATATTTTCGGAAGCTATTGTGCGCACTAAAGGTCTCTGAAGAATTGGTTGGTCCTCCAAGGACGAAAATACCTTCGAATTACGGATCAAAAACACCCGTTGTTGGCCCTTTGTTTCATCTTCATTTCGAGTGGGGGCCGGGGCCCAGAGTCCTCCAAGGGTGCTAAAAAAGAGAAAGCCTTATTACGGCTGGTTTGTAGTCGGCGGGGGCTTTGTAGCCCAGATGATAACTGGAATCAATCACCAGGGTCTGTCGACCTATTTACCATTGCTGGAAAGGGAGTTTGGCTGGAGCAAAACACTTCTCTCTGCACCCCGCTCGCTTGGGCAGATCGAAAGCACTCTTCTGGGACCGGCCACCGGCTATTTGGCAGACAGGTTGGGGCCTAGAATCATGATCTCGTCTGGCGTGATCTTGTTTGGGGTGGGATTAGTATTGTTCGGGTTCGTCCATTCCATCTGGTCTTTCATATCAGTGTTTGTAATCATGTCAATTGGAGCCAGTCTTAGTTCACTTCTGGTGGTATCCACGGCGATAAACAACTGGTTCAGACTTAAACGCACATTAGGCATCGGGTTGGCCACTACTGGACTTGGAGTGAGTGGCATGATCGCTGTTCCATTGATTTTATTAGCCCAGGAGACCCTTAGTTGGCGCATGGCCGCCATAATATCCGGCCTCCTCGTATTAATCATAGGTGTACCGGCGGCACTGTTGATGCGTAGCCCCCCTCGTATACACGAACCGAGATCGGACGAAGTTACTGGTATGGCTGAGAAGACGCCACACTTTGGACAAGATTTCCGCCAACGATTGAAGGAGGCAAGCGATTACACAGTCTGGGAGGCGTTGCACACTCCTACCTTTTGGTTCCTCAGTTTCGGGAGTGGCCTAGGAATGTTTGCAATGTCAGCTGTATCGGTTCATCAATTCTTTCAGATGGAGCAAGGTATCGGCCTTGATAAGGTGTCTGTTGCCTCAGTAATAATGGTGATGAATATGTTCAACATTGGAGGTCGTCTTGTCGGAGCATTTCTAGGTGATCGTGTATCCAAGCGAATATTGTTAAGCCTCGCGGTTTTGGGTACGGGAATCGCGATATGTTTCCTCGCCTCAGCAGATGGAGTGGTTTACTCGATCCTATATGGAATCATCTACGGGATGTGTTGGGGTATTCGGACCCCGATCAGCAACGCAATAATCGGAGAGTATTTCGGGAGAACTCGGTACGGTTCTATTAGTGGATGCTCCCAAGGTATTTCATCTCCTTTTTCCATCGCTGGACCCTTGCTCGTTGGATTGTTAGCCGATATTCAGAAACAATACGATATGGCCTTGTATCTTCTTGTCTTTGCTAGCCTAGCGGCTGCCGTACTCATATACCTAGCGAGTGAGCCTAACCACCCACTTCGATCCCCTGGAGATCATGGGTAAATTCCCTCGAGCAAAATTTCTTCTCAATCCATTGGAGATTCGTCGAATTTGATTATCCCAAGCACTTTTCAATAAATTGGTTTGGACAGGACATAGCTGATTCTGGTCAGGAGAAATTTCCGGGGTTCGCCTGACGCCAAATTCACCCTCTCTGAAGGGATGTAATGCTACTATATCCTGTGAGATTGAGTAGCCAGGTGGAGGAGAATTCCAATGGCCGAGTACACTAGAGAAGAGATTATTACTCAGGCTGAGGCAAACGAAAGTATGGAAGGTGCTGATCTTACTGGAATCAACTTGCGAGGAGCCAAACTTAACAATGCCCACCTTATAAATTCAAAGCTGAATTTCGCAGATCTCAGCCATTGTAATTTGATCAGAGCCAATCTGCACGGGGCCTCTCTGTGGAACGCGAACTTAACAATGGCAAACCTATTCAAAGTGAACTTGAGCAAAACCTATCTAAGAGGTGCCCTTTTGTGGGGTGCCAATCTGAGATGGACGAACCTGAGTGAATCTGATCTCTGCCACGCTGACCTATCGGAAGCTTATCTTTCAGCAGCTAGATTAACAGACGCAAACATCAGTGAGGCTAATCTTGTTGGAGTGGATTTGGCCGGAGCCGAACTAGATGGCACAGACCTCTCCTTTGCCAATCTCGAAGATGCCTATCTCAGAGGAGCGAATCTGAGCGGTGCAAATCTCAGTCACACCAATCTTGATGGAGCTGATTTAACCGAGACTGACCTGACAAATACTATATTTTGAAACGATTAGAACTAGACTACTAAGGAGAAGGGTTGTAGCCCACAAGATGATCTCTTGTCCCAATCTCTGGCTAGCAGATAACTTAGAATCGAGTTACTAATGGCACGTGTAATTCCCTATCAGTACCGCATTGGAACAGCGAATAGGCCGTAAGGAATTCTGCTTCGCTTTCCTGTGTGCGAAGTGTGGACGGGCCCTCCCCCGTCTCCACCAGATCTAAAGGGCCCCTCATCTTCTAGATGAGGGGTCTTCTTCATCTCGGCTCGTAGCGCTCTGGGCGTGGTAGAATAACCCCATATTGACCACCGAGGCGCCGACTACAACACCCTCCCGCCATCGGACCCTTGTCATGGCTACCGTTGCGGTAGGGACGTTCGTTTCTGTCCTGGATCAGACCGGTGTCAGCCTAGCCCTGCCCGAGCTTGCCATCCACTTCGGCGCGACTATTCCGGCGGTGCAGTGGGTGGCGCTAGGATTCATCCTGGTCACCGGCTCCTTACTGATGCCTATGGGCCGCCTCTCGGACCTCATAGGGCGAAAGCGGGTGTATGTTCTGGGGTTCATCATATTCATCATGGGGGCGCTACTATCCGGGTTTTCCCCGTCCCTCAGCGGGGTCATTGCGTCTCGCATATTTCAGGGTGCGGGAGCCGCGATGATCCAGGCCACTGGCATGGCTATCGCCATTTCAAATTTCCCTTCCATCGAGCGTGGCAAGGTCGTCGGCATGTTCATGACTATGGTCGGCATCGGAGCCGTCGGGGGGCCTGTCGTCAGCGGAGTGGTTGTGGACTTTTTGGGATGGCGGTCCGTGTTCCTCATGGGCGCTCCGCTCGGCAGTATCTCGCTCATCACCGCTATCCTGGTACTTAACCACGACCGCCCTGCTGCATCTAACAACACGTCAACGTCTAAAGGATTCGATTGGCTGGGTGCATTCCTATCCTCTGCGTCCGTCGCGGTATTCCTGCTGGTGATGACCAATGCCTACCAGCTCGGATGGACGTCGCCTATCGTGCTTTCCGCTTTCGTGGCGGCATTGGCGCTGTTCGTCACCTTCCTATACTGGGAAACCCGAACGTCAGCGCCAATGTTGGAACTTGACCTGTTCAAGAACAGGTTATTTTCCCTAGGCTCCGCCGCCAGTTTCTTCATATTCCTGGCGGGCACCGCCGTATTCTCCCTGATGCCTTTCTACCTCCAGGGAGTGGCAGGCCTAAGCCCGGGTCAAACGGGACTACTGATAGCACCCACAATGGTGATGTTCGCAATTATAGGTCCCATCTCGGGTCGACTTTCGGACAGGCATGGCCCAAAGCGTTTCGAGTATGTCGGTCTGGCCCTGTTACTCGCAGGGATGTTGATTCTCGGGACAATCTCAGAGTCCTCGCGACTCTACGTGATATTACTCGGGCTGATTTTTCAGGGCGCCGGCATGGGCACCTTCAACCCTCCTAATCAGAGTTCGATTCTGGGGACCGTGGACCTCAGCAGAATCGGCGTCGCCACGGCCTTCACCAACATGGTCCGCAACACTGCCAACGTCACAGGAATTGGGCTGGCCATAACCATCGTGACCATGAGAATGGGAGCGTTAGGATTCGAGCCAAGCCTCGACGCGGTCACCGGCGGCGGCGAGGGAGTCG
This sequence comes from SAR202 cluster bacterium, assembly GCA_030754315.1. GTDB lineage: Bacteria > Chloroflexota > Dehalococcoidia > Lucifugimonadales > JASMAO01 > JASMAO01. Next base: position 596 of record JASMAO010000144.1, on the reverse strand, counting down.
GGGCGGCGTTCAGCCAGGGGCTTCGCATCGCCTTCTTGACCCTGGGAGCGTTCATCGCATTGGCCGCAGTGTCAACGTGGCTCAAGCACACCGGGAAGCCAGCTTCCCTGGGCATCGCCGAAACATAAGTTGAAAACTCCCTCATTTTCTATTCACGCCGCCAACGCAATTCTCAGTCTGTGTGGCGCCAGGGGGCCCACTGCCCCAGTCCATTCAGATCATATTAACTTGACCTCTAGTCAGGCCTCTTCACAGACTTCAAAACAACTATTGTTCATCCAGTCCGAATTCATCATAACTACGAATCCAAATTACAAAGTTCGCTCGATCCTAAATATCATTCGACAGAACTTCGCAATTTTCTTGAGATCTGTTCAGGCTTCTCTTAACATTGCGCAAAATCGGCTAAGCCGTAGGATATGCATTAAACATATTGTCGATCTGGAGTTGATCCTGTGATATCGGTCTACTGCAAGGTAGATAAGTTGCTGATATCTTGCATGGAACTTCCATTCTTATTTTAAGGGGTCATACAGGTGGCTACTGAACGTATTAGACAAAGAATTGAACGGTTGTTGGATCAGATTGAGGAATTT
>JASMAO010000143.1 GCA_030754315.1 SAR202 cluster bacterium | reverse complement strand
AATGTCATGGCGGTGGATGGATTCTCTCTCACAGTACAACGTGGGGAGTTTGTTAGCCTGCTCGGTCCGAGTGGCTGTGGCAAGACTACTTTACTACGGCTGCTTTGTGGTCTACTCACGGCTGATAGTGGTGAGATCATTGTCGATGGCCAAGATATGTCAAATGTGCCTACCAACAAACGCGACATCGGTCTGGTGTTCCAGAACTATGCTCTGTTTCCTCACATGACAGTTTTTGACAACCTCGCTTTTGGCCTCCGCATGCGAAAGTTAGCCAAGCCAGAGATTGAGGAAAAGGTGACTAGGGCGCTTGAATTGATAGGACTTCCAGAGGCTTTTGATCGTTCCCCCAACCAAATGAGTGGAGGTCAACAGCAACGGGTGGCTCTAGCGCGTGCATTGGTGATAGAACCCCGGTTATTACTTATGGATGAACCTTTGAGCAACCTCGACGCCAAACTTCGGAAGGAAATGAGAGTAGAAACTCTTCGTATTCAGAAGCGACTAGGCATTACCAGTATTTACGTTACGCATGATCAAGAGGAGGCATTAACTCTGGCGGATCGTGTTGTGGTTATGAACGAGGGACACATAATGCAAATTGGTGATCCCGCAGATATCTATGAACGCCCAGAAAATTTATTTGTGGCGAACTTTATAGGGAAGATCAATTCTTTTCAGTGCGAGGTGATAGAAGGATCAGTTCCAAGTGGAGATGCAGTTGTAAGATTGGATGGAGTTGGAAAGTTGCGTGTACGATGCTCAACACACTTGTCGGTGGGTGAACGGGTTACGGTAGCAGTGAGGCCTGAAAGAATCCAGATGTCTAACAAGAGACACGATTCAGGAAATAAAGAAGCGACTGAAAATTGTTTTCGTGCCACTATAGATACAGTGATGTATTCCGGGCCGACGACTGGTTGCATGCTCAGCTTTGGCGCAAAGAAAGACCTTATGATTGAGGAACAAAACTACTCTGGTCCGTCAGATTACAAAGTCGGACAGAAAGTTGACGTGCACTTGCCTGTGGAAAATCTCCTCGTCTACCGACGAAATTAACAATCGCTACGTCGTTTTTCAAGATTTAAGTTGGAGGTGGCATCTGTGTTGCTATGTCCTACGCCAGCACGTGTGTAATCCACACGAACTCGCGATATAATTAACGCTCACGGCATTCCCGTGCAAAAATTTTGGCGTGTCTATCGTAAGTGTCAGACTGGAACAACTATTCAGGAGGACGTTTTGAACGGAGAAGAACTAAAAACAAAGGTCAAATCGGGCGGCGTGATATACGGCACGATGCTATCACTGAGCAGAAATCCACGATGGGCAACGTCCATGTCTGCGTTCGGCCTCGACTACGTGATTATTGATACAGAGCATTCACCACGTGGCCGTGACGACGTCGCTGATTTCATCGCTGCGTTCAGCTTCAGCGGTGTGGTTCCCATCGTTCGAATACCCATTCCTGATTCTCACTACGTGACAATGGCCATTGACGCGGGCGCGCAGGGTGTCCTTGCACCCTACTGCGAGACTGTTGAAGAGGTCAAGGAGGTTGTTGGAGCGACCAAGTGGCGTCCACTTAAAGGTGCCTTGGTAAAAAGTGCTGTCGAAAAGGGTGTGTTTCCCAGTGAGGCCACAAAAGAGTACCTCGAGAACCGCAATCGTGACAACGTCTGCATTATCGGTATCGAAAGCGTACCCGCTGTTGAAAACCTTGACAACATATTAAATGTTAACGGTATCGATGCCATATTTGTGGGGCCTAACGATTTGAGTATATCGCTTGGTGTACCCGATCAGTACGATCACCCAGAATATGAGGGTGCACTTCGTCAAATTTTAACTACCTGCAAGGCTCATGGAGTGCCTACTTTGATACATCACCAGACCATAGCATTGACTCAAAAGTGGCTTAAAGAAGGTGCTCGATTCGTCCTCTATAGTACTGACTCTCGCACAATGCATAACGGGTTTCGATCTGAATTCTCCGCTATCAAAGCCGTTGGTGAGGAGTTAGGAGAGGTCTCAGTGGAAATAGTCGGTGAGTCCGAAGAGGTGATCTAAATGTGACGGTAATTGATACCTGATAAAAGGTTAGGTGTCAAAAAGTGTCTCTAGAGAGGCTTTTGTGGCACCTTGGCCATCGTTTTACTCAGTTAGAAAACGAGAAAGAATACAAGTCCGAATTTCGCATCCAAAAACGCAGTTTGACGATTTGGCTTTCAGACCATAGGTCGGATTTCGACCAATTAATTCGATGGCCGACAGCGTTGCCGTTGAATCTGACCACCTCAGCCCTTGACAGCCCTGGGATCACACGGCCCTGCTGGTCAGTTACCTCAACGTCGATGTAACCCCCGGGCTGACAGTTGGCATTGATCAGTAAATGCGTGCCTTTGGCTGCCATTGAAGGAGTGACAAGTAATCCTTCTCTAACTGGCCCCGTGCGAAGAGAGACGAACCCGTCGACACGCAATTTTGCCAGTCCAATGCCGTGTTGCACGATACTAATATCCTTGGCTTCGGGGACGTCAAGACCTTCGCGTGTTCCCACTACCCACCAGTCGTGGTGTGAGTTGGATCCACCATAGTAGATGTTTAGTTCATCACCAACAACAATTGGTATGGTTGGTACGCATGACATCATCTCGTCCCAGTCCCCAGGCGATCCGCGATGGAGGAATGGCTGTCGCTGCCCTGCACGTTGCCACGTTAGTCCGTTGCGACTATATGCCAATTGCGCGTCCAACACGTTCTCAGTTTGGTGGAAGACGTTTACTATACCTACGTGCAGGTCGTTGCCGGGATGGGGATGCCGTTTTGTTTCAGTTCTAGCAACCGACAGCGGCCATGTCGTGAAGCTATAAAATGAGTCGTCTAAGTTGTCGTCTTCATCGTCTGCGGCGAACACTTCGTATGGTTCGTTCCAATGAATGAGGTCATTACTCGTGGTTCTGAAGGTGCGACGCTTATTGTTGAGAGCTGGATTTTCAGGCCAGTAAGGCATGGACCACCCTTTGGTTCTTGGCGTACCTTCCGGCATATCTACTAGCCACGCGTAAGGATGACGCGTGTGCAGGACATACTCGCCCCTTGCCAAATCTGTTGATAAGGCCACGCCATCTCCTAGTCTGGGCCCGAGTCCACCGAAATTTAGTGAAAGTGGTTCCATTGTCCAGTGAATTCCGTCAGGGGAGGAGGCCAGTCGGATTGGGCTCTGTAGGACTTGGGGAGCACCCGACCCAGACGTTGTTGTGACCGAATCGGTGTCAGCAGATCCCTTTGAAATATGCTGAAAGATCATTTTGAATCGACGGGATGGATTACCGTCCAAAGGATCGTCTATAACAGTCGGAACGTGTGGGCTACCGAATACGTCTGGATTGTCTCTGGAATCACCGAGAACGATGTTTGTATCGTACCCGTCCTCTCGTACCACACCCAGAGATGGTTTGTCCCATTCAATACCATCACGCGATTCTGCGTACAAAATACGACTAGACGACACGGATGGATCAGTGATGTCAACGTCTGAGTTGGATAACCCGTCGGGGTCCAATACCCAGTCTTCGTACCAGCATCGAAAAAGTCCCTCGGCGGGATCGTGGAGGACAGTCCACATGCTGTTTCCGAAGTATGGCAATGCTTCCCACGGTTTATCCTTGTAGATGATTGGAGGGCCAGTTTTAACGGGGCTATGCATTACGCGGGTCAAATCCTGGATCATTTCGATCGACTGGTTATCAAAGAATAGGTGACGTTCAGATGGTGACCGATGTATTCCCATGGTTCTATTCCCACTCCATGACTTTATTAAGTGTTAAGAAACGTTATTCCACATCTTACTAATTATGTTGACATGGGTTTGCAATGGGAGATTGTTTGTCTGGTATCTTTATTTCATGACATATTGCGGTTCATCTGGCGCAATTCTGTCATTTTTCAAAATCGCAGGATCCTACAATTCCAATTTCTCTTGCAGATCGCATTAAATCCATCAATGTAGAATGTCAATTAGAGGTTCTAGTTGGTCGATACGCTTTGCGCCAACAATGACGCTATAAACACCTGGTCGTTCGAACACCCATTTTACTGCGTATTGAACGGGCTGTAGGTTTGCCTCTCTCGCCTCACGTTCAAAGGCCTTTATCCCATCGTAAATACCATCGTTGAAGCTGACTGATGATGGCAGTTCTACGGCCCGGCTATTAGGTGGAGCCGGAATCCCACGCTGATACTTGCCGGTCAATAATCCGGCCTCAAGGGTTCTGTATGGTGTGGCAGCGATTTCATACTCCATGCATGCTGGTATGTATGCGTCCTCTGAATCGCGGTCTAGCCAGCTTAAACTCGGTTGGCTTACGACGGGACGTCGCCAGCCGTTGGAGTCACAATGGGTAACAATTTCGTGAATTTGGCTAGCTGTAAAGTTAGAGAATCCCCAGTGACGCACTTTGCCTTGATCGATCAGTTGGTCCATCACCGCAATTGAATCTTGAATCGGGGTGTCTGGGTCAGCGATGTGCATTTCGTAGATGTCAACATAATCTGTTTGTAGGCGTCTTAGACTTTGGTCTATCTGGTGGAGTATATGAACACTCCCAAGGCCAGTTCCTTTGTAATTTTTGTCACCTATGGAGTTACCCACCTTTGTGGTGATTACTGCGTGGTCTCGACGGTTTCGTATTGCTTTCCCGAGTATCTCTTCTGAAACACCTCCGGGTGAGCCTAGGAAACGGTCGTATCCTTCGTACATGTCAGCTGTATCGATGAAATTAATTCCTGTATCCAGCGCCCAATGCACTATGCGTATGGCGTCCGATTCTACAACAGGATTCCCGAACATCATGGTTCCTAGGCAAAGTGGGGATACCTTTAGCTCTGTTTTCGGTATGGCGCACAATTCCATTGGGCAAATAATCCTCTCTCAATCCATGAGACTTGTACCGCAATACTACCTGAGGCTTCTCATCCCTCGATTCCTTGATGGTTCGCGAGGAACTTTGATCAAAGTCCGGATGCTTGTTTGTACTGCTTCGCCTGAGCCACTATGTCCACACCGACCATTTGACCAAATGCATGTAGAAGGCAACGGACCATCGCCCCCACTTTCCCTGACCCGATTGGTAACCCATTGAATTGTGTGACCGGCATAATGGCCTGTGAGGTACTAGTGAAGAATGCCTCATCGGCGGTTACGATATCGTAAGGTTCCAAGTTTCGTTCATGGCATGGTATACCTTGGTTGGCGGCCACATCCATTACCGCGCCTCTAGTGACACCACGGAGGATGTTTCTCCCTTCAGGTGTGAACAATTCACTGTTCTTGACAAGGAAAAAATTTGCCCCAGTACCCTCCGTTAGAAACCCGTCGTCGTCCACAAGAATGGGGTATGATCCGGGTTCCGTTTTGTTGGCTTGCATGGCAGCGATCTGGTAGTAAATTCGGCTTCTGTTTTTTATTTTAGGGTCTATCAGCCTTGAAGGTACTGACTGTTGAGGTACGGTAATAGCGTGAACTCCCGTGTCGTAGGAGTCGGCTAATCCTGCCAGATCATCAGTCAACGGCCAACAATTGATGCTAACGGTTGGTTTTAACCCCCCCGGAACGGCCATTTCGTATTTCGGTAGAGGTCCACGAGATACATCGTGCATGATCTGCATGTCTACGCCTTCTGGAAAATGATCCATGTTGACGTCAATTGTTTCCAATGTCACTGCTTCCATCTCGTCGACCGTGAGGCCACAATCTATTTCTAAAGTTTTGATCCCTGCGTAGAGACGCTCCAGGTGTTCTCTCAGTCGAAATGGCTCATGATTGTAAGTGCGGGTCATCTCAAAAACCATATCGCCAAACATCAGCGCCGAGTCAAATATAGACACGCGTGCTTCCGATTCTGGCACGTATTCCCCGTTGAAGTAAGCCCTTCTTTCCGTGGCCATATCACACTCCCTTGTTGAGTTCTACTCCCCGTCCTGTAAATCCCATTGACTCACCTGTGGGTCTGGGCAATTATACCCGTACCAGACTCAGAGGATGCTAGCAATTTTTGGTTGTTGGGACAGTGCTGGGATTAATTTGACTGGAACAGCTCCTTACGAGCAAAAACACTGCGAGTTTTTTGCGCACTGGAAATCTTTGTTTGGCCAACCTTTTCCTTTGCTATGGTTGGTCTCTCGTCCTGTTTTGTTACAGAATCGATTTTGTCGAATGTGGCTTTCTCAGATTCAAAGAAATTTGCGCGTAAATTTTTCACAATAGAAATCTTTTTCGGTTCTTCTAGTTGACCTATTTGATTACCCTGTATTCCACTCATCATAGATGACAAGTGGGATTCACCGAGAGACTTAACATCATTATCATCGATCTTTTCGACCATGGCGACGAGCTTTGTATTACCTATTTCAATGATTTCTTTTGATTTTATCCCTTTGGCAAGGCCTACTAGTCGGGAACTATCCAGGTTGGATAGGTGGCCTGCATTCATGGTGTTAGCCATGCCTTTGGCCTGGGCATTTCCAATTTGAGCCAGCGTTTCTCCGTCCATTTCTTCGGCCATTAGGACAACTGTGGACCCACCCATTTCCTTGAAGTTATCACCCTCCATATTTTGAGCCATCTGGGCGAGTTTTTCACCGCCGAGTTCCTCCATATTTTCCTTTTCCATCTGCATGGCCATACGTGCTATCTGCTGGCCACCCATTTCCTTGAAGTTATCACCTTCCATATTTTGAGCCATCTCGGTCAGTTTTTGGCCGCCGAGTTCTTCCATATTCTCCTTGGCCATTTGCATGGCCATGGCGGCTAGTTTTTCACCG
>JASMAO010000142.1 GCA_030754315.1 SAR202 cluster bacterium | reverse complement strand
TCCCTGGTTATGTAGAGACTCCAATGATGCTGGAAGCGGCTGAAGAGGCATTGTTAAATACGGGAGACGGAGCAGTTTATAGAACTACTATGGACGGTCTTTCTACCCCAAAAGATATAGCTGCCGTAATGGCGTTCTTAGCAAGTGATGACGCGACGTCTGTTAGGGGTACAATCAGTACAACTTGATTGCCGCTAGTCTCGTTAGTTGTATTATCAGAGTTGGCGGTCAGGTGTCATGAAAGACGCTCGGTTCTATTGGTGGCGATCAGCTTCCTAACAGCGTTGGCGATATGGGATGCGTCTATACCTGCTGCCGAGAGAAGCTCGCTTGGCTTGCCTGAGGTGGGCATTTCGTTAACGGCGAGTTTCAAGACGTACGGTTTGCAGTCTTCTGTTGCGAACACCTCCAGAACAGCGTCTCCCAACCCTCCCTCCGGCCGGTGGTCTTCGACTGTTACAATCAGTCCGGTTTCTTTGGCTGCTTTGAGGAGAGTTTCTACGTCGATGGGCTTAATTGAATAGAGGTCGATTACTCGGGCAATGACGCCATCGGCTTCTAATTGATCGGCAGCCTCGAGGGACTCGTGTAGCGTGATTCCGGCTCCAACGACCGTCACGTCATCCTGGCTGGAGGATCGTACTACTCGACTGCCACCGACCAAGAATTCCTCGTCGGAATTGTACAGAACGGTTGTTGCTTCGCGAGTCGTGCGCATGTATATTATCCCGCTGCAATCAGCCATCTGCTCTACCAATGCCGCTGTCTGATTAGCATCGGATGGGTAAAGGATCGTACTGCCATGTATTGCTCGCAAGGAAGCTAGGTCCTCGAGAGCCATTTGAGAAGGACCATCTTCACCTATTGACACACCTGCGTGTGAACCAACAAGCCGAATATTTGCCTGACTGATAGCTGCCATGCGGACAAAGTCATAGGCCCTGCTAAGAAAGGCTGCGAATGTGGACGCAAACGGTACCCACTCTCGGATTTGCATTCCGACTGCTGCTGCTACTAATTGTTGCTCAGCGATGTACATCTCGAAATAGCGATCCGGGTGTGCGTTGGCGAAAACCTCAGCGAATGTAGAGTTGCTCACTTCGCCATCGAGTGCAACGATATCGTTTCTGGATGAACCAAGTGCTGCCAAAGCGTCACCATATGCCTTGCGAGTCGCAACCTTGTCACCGACTCTGAATTTAATTTTGTCGGGTATGCTGGTTGTGAATATACGTGGAACGAGATTAGTAGCAGGTGCTGGTACATTAACGGTGATATTGGTGATACCACCCAATTCTTTGATGGCGGCTTCGGTGTCGGGGAGCGGTTTTCCATGTGCGCCATTCGTATTTTCGACAACTGAAACGCCCTTGCCCTTGATGGTACGTGCAATTACCACAGATGGGATGTTTTTTGTTGCTGCAGCCTCTGAGTAGGCTTTGTCGATTTGTTGAACGTCGTGCCCGTCTATTTTGATCGCTTTCCATCCGAAGGCCTCTGCGCGGTTGGCGTAAGCGTCTAAATCCCAACCATGCATCGTTTCTCCTCTCTGTCCTAGTCGGTTTACGTCAATGATTGCGGTCAGGTTGTCAAGCCCGGCCATTGCCGCGTGCTGGAATGCTTCCCACATCGATCCCTCTGCCATTTCACTATCGCCGCAAAAAACCCATATTCGATACGGTAGGCAATCCAGTCGTTTCCCTGCCAAAGCTAGTCCAACTGCAATTGGTAACCCTTGACCGAGTGATCCGGTTGCCACGTCGATCCACGGAATGGCCGGTGTGGGGTGTCCCTGAAAACGGCTCCCAAATTTGCGGAAGCTTAGGAGTTCCTCATCAGAAATGGCACCAGTAGCTTTGAAGATTGAGTAGATCAATGGTGAAGCGTGACCTTTGGAAAAAATAAGACGGTCATTGTTTGGGTTGTCAGGATTGTCGAAATCGTAGTGGAGGTATTTAGTGACTAGAACTGCGGCGAGGTCTGCAGCTGACATCGAAGAGGTAGGATGGCCTGAGTTGGCGGCAGCGCTCGCTCTCACGGAGTCAACACGAAGCTGCTGTCCAAGTTTTTCCCAAAGTTCGTTATCGTTCATATTAGACCTCCACCGCTTCTGGTGTTACAAATGATTGGATTCAGTATGGGGGATATCTAGTATCGTCCTCTTAGGACTGTCATATGTTGAGCCCCGATGGGATTTTTCAGACAAGGTAATCGTATCGTTACCGCAATACATACCTTGGCTGGACCGACCAGTTTTGAAAAGGATCTTTCTACCGGTTCATTCTCACTGAATTTCAGACTTAAACTCTACTTTCCCGCGGATTGATTCAACGGGTGATCTCCATTTACTGGTTAGATTCAACAATACTGCAGAGGGATAGCCTCGAGAAAACTTCTTTCTCAACGACTGCAGGTACCTCATCCAGTAGTCTGCTTCAGTAATCGGTGATAGAGTCGAGATAGGGATGGATTCTGATTTGTTGTTTACGCACGGGGCAACCACAGGCAAGCTCGGGATGAAACGGGACAACCAATATAATTTGCTCATCCAAGAAACAGACTCATAGTTAGTGACGGTCATCATAACATGAGCATCTGTGGCCTGTATTTATAATAATCGGGTTCAATTGGAATCTGTTGTACATAGCGGCATGGATTACAATATGTATCGATGGTGTGGAGTTTGAAGTGATCGAAATATTTACAGATGGCGCGTGCATTGGCAATCCTGGCCCGGGGGGTTGGTGTGCCATTCTTGTTGAGGGTGGACGAAACACTGAGTTATTGGGCCGAGAGGCAGATACCACAAACAATCGGATGGAGTTGAGCGCAGTCATTAGTGGTCTGGCTAATATTCAGGAGCCGTCTAAAGTCAGAGTATCGTCTGACAGTCAATATGTCATAAAGACGGTTACCCTCAACTGGAAGCGAAAAACCAATAACGATCTTTGGGCAAAACTCGACTCAGTGATAGAGGGGAAAGATATCATCTGGGAATGGGTACGCGGCCATTCAGGTAACACAATGAATGAAAGGGCAGATAAGCTTGCTAGACATCAGGCCGAACTTGCAAAACTGGAGGCCGAAAACATGATAGGTATATCAAATGAGTGTGAGCTATCTCATGTCGATGAATCGGGGAAAGCACGAATGGTTGACGTGGGTGCTAAATTGTCGACAGAGCGCATTTCAGAGGCTCGTGGAACAGTGCATATGAAAGAGGAGACATTAGCTTTAATCAAGACTAACATGTCTAAAAAAGGCGATGTTTTGGCCACTGCTCGTATTGCTGGAATTATGGGTGCCAAGAGCACCTCACAACTGATACCGATGTGTCACCCAATCAATCTGGATAATGTGGGGGTGGAGTTACACCTGGACGAGGATCGCTCAACAGTGGAAATTTCAGCGATTGTGAAGACTACCTCCAAAACGGGTGTGGAGATGGAAGCAATGACTGCCGTGAGTGTTGCTGCACTTGCAGTGTATGACATGTGCAAGAGCGGGGATCGCGGGATACGGATTGGTGATATCCGATTGGCACGTAAGATAGGTGGGAAAAGCGGCTGCATCGTCTTGGAAGAGTAATTTACGCGTGGATAGAATGGTCATTACGCTCGATGTATAGGACCCATAGGCCGATCGGAGCCAAATACCGAAAATCGCTTCGGAATGTTGCTGGGTGGAACGATCCATCATGGTAGGTATATTCAAACGAACTATCCTAACCAGAGTTTTTGGGGAGCGCGAAAAAAATAAAAAACCTCCGCAGTTGATTGTAGGTTTAGGTAACCCAGGCCAACAATACTCCGGTACCCGCCACAACGTTGGGTTTTGGTGTATAGAAAGGATTTCCACGTCGCATTCAATAGACGTATCCAGTCGACGGAAGCATGCGATTATTGGTGAAGGCCAGATATCAGGCTTCGACGTGGTGCTCGTGAAACCCAGGACCTTTGTTAACAGAAGCGGTGACGCAGTTCGTTACGTACTGGATCGCTTCCGGGCATCTACAGATCAACTGATAGTCATCTACGACGATATGAATCTGCCTCTAGGCAAGGTGAGAATACGGCCAGATGGAAGTGCCGGTGGTCACAACGGGATGAAATCAATCATCCAAACTCTCGGTACAGATCAATTCACGCGATTCCGCGTAGGAATTGGTTCGCCCCATTCTGCTGCTGAGAACATTGAGTACGTGCTTGGTACAATTACGGATCAAGAGGCTGTTGTTATCAACGGGTCAATAGATTTGCTAATGCAGGGTATCGAGATGGTGTTAGCTGATGGGGTGACAGAGGCTATGAATAAGTTGAATTGAACGGTGATTTAGCGATATTTAAAACACTCCATTGGAACTCTGTTAAATTAGTGCCTTTTGGTATATTTTTTGTTGCCAGGGAGTATTTGCACGGATCCTCGGAACGTGTCTAATTGGTATCCGGTAGAACCTAACCGAAATTTAATTTGGGCGTTAAACAATATAGCAGAACTGTTACAGAGGGAGAGGGTTAAAGCCCATGCAAGATTTACATGGAAGAGTTGTAAATATCAGAGAACGGATCTCAGATCTAATGGTGCGTCTTTGACCTAAACTCAAAGAGAAAAGAGAGTGAAGGATTAGAACGGGAATCGGTACAACAGGATTTCTGGAACGATCGCCGTGATGCTCAGGAGAAGATGAGGAGGCTCTCAGCCCTACAGGTTGAAATATCTGAATGGGAACAACTATTGAGTGATTCTGATTCAACAGCTGATCTCATAGTTTTGGCTCTAGAAGAGGATGATGACTCTCTGTTAGACACCGTTGCAGCGGAAGTTGATCAGTTGATGGAGAAGTTGAAGAATCTGGAGTTTCATCTCGTCCTCTCTGGGGCCCATGATAAGAAGAATGCCATAATTGCTTTGCACTCAGGCGCTGGTGGAGTGGAATCTCAGGACTGGGCACAGATGTTGCTACGAATGTATCTTCGTTGGGCGGAGCAAAGGAACCTCAGGAGTGAAATTCTGAATACCTCAGCAGGCGACGAGGCCGGGATAAAGAATGTAGTCCTTGAAGTGTCAGGTCCACACGCATATGGTTATTTAAAAGCCGAGAAAGGAGTACACAGGCTAGTCAGAATCTCTCCCTTTGATGCGGATCATGCAAGGCATACTTCGTTCGCTCTTGTAGAGGTCATGCCCGAGGCTGAAGCGGGTGTGGATGTCGAAATTGATCTAGATGACCTAAAAATAGAGGTCTTTAAAGCTGGAGGAGCTGGAGGTCAGAGCGTACAGAAAAATTCTACTGCTGTTAGGATCACACATATGCCGACGGGTATCAAAGTTAGTTGTCAGAACGAAAGGTCTCAACA
>JASMAO010000141.1 GCA_030754315.1 SAR202 cluster bacterium | reverse complement strand
CCGAGTGCTATATCCGGGTTTGGCTGAACACGAAGACATGCAAGATCGGATCAAGAACGGTATCCCGCTCCACAAGGAAGTGGTTGAATGGTTTGATGATATGACCAACGAATTCGGGATTCGTGGTCTCGAACGTATATGACCCGAGTCCTCTTGCAGCAAGTTGATCAACGAAAACCTTTTAGAGAGGATATTTGATGACGATAAGCATTCTCAACATAGGTGGCCATCCCAAAGACGCAATCATGTACGCCGGGGGCACAATGGCCAAACACATTATTAACGGTGACAGAGTTTGCACACTGACCCCAACACACGGATTGTCTCACCATGGCCGAGGCATTGATGAATACAAAAACACAGGAAAAGCAGACTTAGGAGTACTAATAGAGGAACGCAAACAGGAATTATTTGAAGCCGCAGCGGAACTCGGTGTCACCGATGTCCGCTTCCTAGGGTATGACGACGAGATCGTCCTCCCAAAGGAGGAAATAATCAAGGACATTGCTGACGTAATTGGAGAAGTTCGTCCCGATATCATCATCACCCACTGGCCGGAGGACACCGTTGCTGCACATGGGAACGCTACGAAGATGACTTTTCTCGCTATGGAAGCCGCTTCCGGTATCAGATCAGATCGCCCCTATGCGCCCCATTCCCCAAAACAGGTGTTCTTCCATGCAACTCAAGGTCGAACAAATCTAGTTGAGAATGCCAGGCCCAGCAATCCAACAACCGTAATTGATATCACTGACGTGATCCATAAAAAGGCTAACGCCATGAACAAATTCGTGTCTCAATTTTACGGAGGAGACAGCCCGCTGCAGCGAAAACTCAGCGAGGCTGTAGATGGATCTCAACAAGCTATCCATATGAAAGTGCCTTACGCAGAATCCTTCATAGCCTTCAATCCGGAGCTTTACCAACTCCTGCCTCTCAGTGAGTATGGTTTAGAGATCGCCAAAAAGAGTGAGCCTGAAGGATACGAATACTTGACGCAAATGTTGCTGGATCCCGATTAATTCCATGTTGTGTGGGCAAACGGCTATTCAAATTAAAGTTTCGATTTGAATAATGGAGCAAGTTGGCATCAGAACATCTAACCTCCCTCTATTGTGTAAAATAAGGACTCAATCACCAAGCAGGCCCTGACTCATACCAAACACAGGTTTGATTTGCTCCGTAGAGTATTTCTAGTTCTCCTCGCATCATTAACGTTTTTCACCTCAGACGTGTTCAGGTTAACGCCTGGGAGGGACATCGCTTGGCCACATCTTTTCTCTGTAGTACAGTGGGAAATCGTTAACCTCCCGAGGAAATGGGTCCATCTTTTCCGGGACACTTTCCCAGCAGGCGAAAATTCACGAACTGATCGTCTGGAACTTTTGGACGACTACCTTATGCTCACCCGCCTTATAAAAAAGGAGAGGGATCGGCTAGAAGGGTTAAGCGGCACCTCTTCTAGGAACCTAGGAGTCACTACACGAGAAGGGGCTATTGGGTCTCCGGGGTATCTAGAAGAATTGACAGGAGAGGCGGGGCAGCTACAATCCAGGGCCGAAGAAACTCTCGAAACAGAATTGGCCTCCGTTCTGAATGAATTGGGCTTCAATTCCCACCTTAACATCCTGTTCCCACCCGTAGACATCCGTTTCGAGCAACCACCTACGATTTTGATTGTTTCCCCACGGGACCGGGTAGTGCTTCAAGAAGTGGTCCTAATGGACCCTGACTTGAAGGCAATTAATCGAGACCGCTTGGAAAACGAAATGCTCGAACAATACGATCTTTCTGCCTTTGTAGACGATATTGGCGGTGTAGCAACCTACCCAGCTATGATTCCTGGTACCAAGACCTTACGATTTATCACTCAAACAGCCGCGCATGAATGGCTTCATCATTACCTTTTTTTTAAACCGCTAGGGAAAAATTACTATGATTCGGATGTTATGCCGACCTTGAACGAAACAGTCGCTGATCTGGCCGGACGTGAGATTGGCGACATAGTTTTTGCGAGGATGGGCGGGGATCTCGCCATTGCCGGTAGCCGCTATGTTGCTGCGGAAGATCGGGATCCTCGATTTACCAAAGAGATGCGAAAAACACGGCGCAAGGTCGATGAGTTACTAGCAGATGGGCTGGTTGGAGAAGCAGAGCATTACATGAAAGAACGTCTCTGGTTCTTCAGGTTAAGAGGCTATCGCCTCCGCAAATTGAACCAGGCATTCTTGGCCTTTCGATCTAGGTATGCTCAAAGTTCGGCTTCTGTAAGTCCTATAGGAGGCCAGGTAAAAGCCCTCCGCGCCTCCCTCCCTGACATTCGCATATTCATCGAAACTGTCAGTCAAGTGGGCAATCACCAGGAGTTCCTCCAACTACTCGACCAGTTTGATATTAGAGCAGGACGCGAAGAAGCTGCAACTAAAGAGTCTGCTTGGTAAGCGATTTATTTGGCTTGACACACTCAATCATGGGGCAGTTTGTTTAACCGAATGGAGCAACGTTCTAAACATTCAAGCAACCCAGACAAATCAACAAACTGAACACACTAGAGGCAAACTGCCGATTAGAAAACGACCTTGCTTCAGCACAAACCAGACCTTGTAGTGAATTTTTTGCTTAGTGAAGATACCTGGATCGATATCCGCTGCTTGAGATCACGGAGCTTGTAGATTAAAATAGCACTACTCAAGAAGGAGAACTTATTGGCAAAACTTCTAGAAGTTAAGGATCTAACCACTCATTTCTTCACTCATGATGGTGTAGTGAAAGCCGTAGACGGTATTAGCTACGAGGTGAATGAAGGGGAAATAGTTGGAATAGTAGGGGAGAGCGGATGCGGGAAAAGCGTGAGCGCACTTTCCGTAATGCGACTCGTTCCTGATCCTCCGGGTAAAACAGTGGCTGGGGAAGTTTACCTCGACGGAGAGGACGTCCTGAAACTAGGTAACTCCGGTATGCGAAAGATTCGTGGCAACAAAATGGCTATGGTCTTTCAAGAACCTATGACCTCGCTCAACCCAGTATTGACAATAGGTCGTCAAATCACCGAAACCCTTGAACTCCATCAAGACATGAACAGATCTCAGGCCGAGGAACGAGCGGCGGAACTTCTTGAAATGGTTGGCATATCCGAAGCAAAGACCCGCCTGAAAGATTATCCTCACCGCCTGAGTGGTGGTCAACGACAACGAGTCATGATCGCGATAGCCTTAAGTTGCAACCCTAGACTTATAATTGCTGATGAGCCCACTACTGCACTGGACGTCACCATACAGGCACAGATCTTGGAATTAATGCAATCCCTTGCCAGGGATACGGGGACAGCCATGATAATCATCACGCATAACCTAGGAGTTGTCGCAAGATACGCTCAGAAGGTGATCGTGATGTACGCTGGCAAAATTATAGAGACAGGTACGTCTACCGAGATTTACCATAACCCCAAACATCCGTATACGATTGGGCTCCTGAAATCAGTTCCCCGTCTCGACGAAAAGATGGGGACCAAGCTGGATCCAATAGAGGGCCTACCACCCGATTTGATAGATGTACCAAAAGGTTGCAGCTTCGCTGCCAGATGCAAATACAGTATTGAAAAATGCTTGACCGATAGTCCCACGCTTAAGCCAGTCCTGAATGGGCATGATTCAGCATGTTGGCGAGCAGATGAGATCACTGAAATTGCGGGACCAACGGCTCAGCCGATGGAGCACCAAACTTGACACTAACAGAAACAAAATCCACATCGATCGGTAGCAACAAAGAGACACTGCTTGAGGTCCGAAACCTCAAGATGCATTTTCCTGTCACCTCCGGAATAATCTTTCAGCGCACGGTCGGACAAATCAAAGCAGTTGAGAATGTCTCGTTCTCCATAAATAAGGGTGAGACCATGGGTCTCGTTGGAGAAAGTGGCTCCGGCAAAACGACCGTAGGGCGTTGCATCCTTCAACTATATGATCCTACGGGCGGCGACGTTTTTTTCAACGGGCAACGCCTGAATGGGCTTAGTACTAACGATATGCGGCCTTACCGGCGTGAGATGCAAATCATTTTCCAGGATCCGTACGGCTCACTTAACCCGCGCATGACCTGTGGGAACATCATAGGTGAGCCACTGGTCATTCACAAACTGACTACCACTAAAGGTGAGTATCGAGACAGGGTAGCTGAACTCCTAACAACGGTTGGTCTCAACCCTTACATGGCAGATCGGTACCCACACGAATTCAGCGGTGGACAGAGGCAGCGCATAGGTATCGCCAGAGCATTAGCTGTTGATCCAAGCTTCATAGTCTGCGATGAGCCCGTCTCGGCACTAGACGTATCGATACAGGCTCAGGTAATCAACTTGCTAGAAGAATTACAAGAAACCCTGGGCCTCACGTACTTGTTTATCGCCCATGACCTCTCCGTGGTAAGGCACATCAGTGAACGGGTCGCCGTGATGTACCTCGGACATGTGGTTGAAGTGGCGACCAGAGAAGAATTGTATGAGAACCCTCTTCATCCCTATACGAAAGCCTTGTTATCCGCAGTGCCGATCCCGGATCCGATTGCGGAAACCACGCGTGAGAGGATGGTTATTGAGGGTGACATACCGAGCCCAATTAATCCACCAGAGGGGTGCGTCTTCCACACCCGCTGTCCGAGCATGATTGAAGACTGCAAAGAGGCCATGCCAGAGTTGAAAGAGGTTTCTGAAGGGCACTGGGTAGGATGCATTAGAGTCGAAGGATACGCTTAG
>JASMAO010000140.1 GCA_030754315.1 SAR202 cluster bacterium | reverse complement strand
TTCTCCTGGTCTGACAGAAGAGATGGTAAGGAAGGCCCACGCTACGTATATGGGTGAGATTGCAATGGTAGACACTTGGATAGGCTTCCTGCTCAGGCGCGTTGAGAACATGGGTCTGATGGATAACACTGCCATCATTTTCACATCCGACCATGGGTTCTACTTCGGAGAGCATGGTGGCTTGTTCGGGAAATTGACCTTCGATACCAAGCCGAATGGAGCGCTGTACGTTCATGGCGAAGAGGGGACGACTCTGGATTACTCGCCGCTGTATGAGGAGTTGGTCAAGGTGCCTCTACTAATATATTTCCCTGGTGCCTTACCCAGTGTCAGCACCGGACTTTCTTCCGCGGTTGACCTAATGCCTACAGTTCTGGACATGCTGGGTCAGGCTGTACCAGATTTCGTTGATGGTGAATCATTGCTGCCTAGGGTGGCTGATGCTGTTGACGTAGGCCGTGAGTTCGTTGTCAGCACCATACCATTTGCTAACCCAGGAGAAACGACTCGCTCTTTCGACCACATAGAACGTCAACTCAGGGCGTCGCCGGTGACGACGATCACCTCGGGCGACTGGTCACTCCTGTACAGCATGGATGAAGGGGTTTCAGCCTTGCACGACCTGTCTGTGGATCCACGGCAGGAGAATGACGTAATTTCGGAGCGGCCAGAGGTAGCGAAGGAACTCCATAGCTATATGTTGAAATTTCTCAGGGATACCAAAACCAGCGATCATTTAATCAAACCTCGTTTGCAGCTTATGCTATAGGTGTGGCTGGACCCAACCGGAATCCTTCATAGAAGTCTAAGGTAGGCATGGTTTATTTGGATGCTTTGCCCGTAGGGGGGAGAGCGGATTCACCTGGTCCCAATTGACGGGGTAAGAACTCCTCTAGGCCTGGAAGGTTCGCACTATTGAGCCCGTGGGGTAAATGGCAGAAATATCATGGTGTTGGAGGGGGCAACAAAGTGCCTGGGAAATCTTTACAGCGTTACGCTTTGGTGCCAGATCAGATCTGGGATGGAACTGCTGATCAACCCTTATCCAATACTGCCGTAGTAGTGGATGAGACTCTAGTGGATGCAGTTATTCCTTTGAAAGAACTGCCTACCGACTTGGAAAGAGTGACTCTGGAAGGTTGCACATTGATTCCCGGATTAATCGATGCTCACGTGCACTACAGTCCAGTAATGGGTGCGGCTATGCTTGCAGGAGGAGTAACCACGATTCGGGACGTAGGGAACGATCTAGAATGGATAATAAATCAGCGCAGCATCAACGGAACACATGGTGCTTTGGGACCCACAATATTGTGCTGTGGGCATCTTCACGACGGCCCAGAAGTGTATTGGCCACGTATGGGTTGGGCCAACCCGACTCCATCCGCCTTACGTTCGTCGATTCAAAGGCATGCCTCCGCGGGCGTTAATGCGATCAAACTCTATGACGGGCTAACTCCAGATCTCTTTGCCGTTGCAGTCGATGAGTCGCATAAACACAACCTGTTTGTGACTGCCCATTTAGTAAAGACCAGTATTGAGGAGGCTGCTGCTGTTGGGGTTGATGGCGTAGAACACCTTTCCAGATGTGATGTGGCATGGAGAGAAGCTGAGGATGAAGAAGACGACATACTGATTGATATTCTCCTGAAACATGGCGTGTCTCTGGACCCGACCATCGTAGTTTGGGACCGGTTAGGACGTATTATGGAACACGCATTCACAAAAGACAGACGACGTGAGTGGGTCCATCCTACACATCTGTACATATGGGATAATTATCGAACTAGGTTAGACTCGCCTGATAGTCGAAGACGTCAACAGATTTCCATCGGATATCTAAAAAGATTCTTGAGGCGGGCCAACGAGGCAGGACTCACCATTGGCTTGGGCACCGATACACCGTTTCCGCATCTGGTACCCGGATTTAGTGTGCACGACGAGCTCGCTATGTACGTAGATGCGGGATTTACTCCTGTGGACGCACTGCGTTCCGCCACGTCTGTCAATGCTCGTATTCTAGGTGTTCAATCAACATTGGGCCAGATAGCTCCTGGCATGGTTGCGGATTTGGTAGCTATGAATGGTAACCCATTGGAACGTATAGACGATGTAGGGAACGTTGAAATGGTGATCCGTTCGGGTGAATTACTAAGTAGAGGATATCTATTGGAGATTACCAGAGACTCTTTCGGTGAAGGGCCTGTGGATCCTGTAACGCAGGACTTACTAGAGGTTACGGATGCCGGACCAAAAACGGAATAATGCCACAGACGTTGTTCTTCCTGAAAATGGGACGCCGTTTTCTCACAAGGCCTTCGTTATTATGTATTCTGTGATTGGTTCTACTCTGATGGGCTGGTCCAGTGTTCGTGTTAGTATCCGTGAGGTAGAGGAAAGGAAATAGAATGGTCTTGTGGTCGTACGGAACTGGCAATATTGGAGTAGGTGAAGGAGAACTTTCGGGACCTCACATGGCTGAGGAAAACCCCTTCAGGCCAGGCGAGATAATTGTGGGGGAGCAATTTGGATGTGACATCCTCCTGATAGATCGAACTACCAATAGACTAAAGGTTCTTTATGGAGAAAGGGGTATTGCTGGTGGTGGGGATCGACTCGGAGAGTCTGATTCTGCCCACTTTATGCCCTCTGGTCAGTACCGAGGGCATGTGCTGATCACGGAGTACGCTGAGGAGCACAGGGTGATGGTGCTGCACAGGGATAGCGGGGAGGTCCTTTGGCAATATACTGGCCTTGAGGCGCCCCTTGATGCTATCTACTGGGATGACGAACACATCATGGCATCGGACTCTCCCAACGGTGTTTTCAAGATCCGTATGAGCGATAAAACAAAGATCTGGGAGTATGACCCTCAGCCTCACCTTAATCCTTTCTATCTCCACAAGATCGCAACGAGGCGAAATGCGTCCTATGGAGGCGACCTTCTGATCGGGTACTACGGTGACCCTAGTGGGTTAGTGAGGGAGATAGATACTGCCAGTAAGGAGACCGTATGGATGTACGGTGATCGTAAAGAGCAGGGCTATGGGGATCTTTACGACCGTCTGGAAACCCCAGTCCGTGCTTTGAGATATGGAATCGACGAGAACGGTGGGGGCTTGACCATCATCTGCGACGAAAGATCTAGAATAATCTGCGTCAACCAGGACAAAGAATTGATTTGGGAACTGGGTGGAGCTAGTGGAAATCGCCTCAGATCAGCAACTCAGCACGTTGTATCGCCTACCTATGTTCATGTGACTAGAGCGGGGAATTTATTGATCACTGACTGGGGGCGAAACATGATTTATGAAATCAGCCCCCTTGATATCCCTCCTCGTATGGAAAAGGATGGGTACCTTTTCCGAGATTACTGGACCACCTCCGAGTTCACTGACAGCGGCATCATGGAAGCGAGAGGATTCGGTAACAAGAACGTTCAGGCTTACAACAGACACGAAAAAGCGAGAGTAGATTGGCGAGTCTTGGGTTCTCACAACGCAAAGGACTGGCAAATTATCAATAAGCCTTTTGGTCCTCTGGAGGCAGGTGATGGTACGCATTGTCTGATCACTGGACCTTGGAATTTTATTAAGGTTCAAGCGAAATCTGTATGTGGCGGGTCTTCTGCAAACTTGGATGTGTACGTCACGATGAGGCGTTAATAAAATGAAGCTCTCGGAGACGCTGTCACTCCTGCCATCTTGGGATATCACCACGATTGCTGGAGTCGGTTATCAAGAAAATGTGCCAGCGAAGGATGCTGATGCCGGCTGGCCCTTAGGAATCGTGAGGCGACCAGACGGTGACTTGATAGTGGCTGATTACAAGGGCCACCGTATTTGGCGTATCGACGAAGATGGCATTCTTCACACGCTTGCTGGCGATGGCGTACCGGGTGATAGTGGGGACGGTGGTCTTGCACTGAATGCTAGGCTTAATGGACCCCACGATCTGGCGATTGATCGGCACGGCAATATATATTTCTCTGATCTTCTCAATCAAGCGTATCGGCGTATCGATTATTCTGATGGGACTATTACACGGGTGGCAGGCTCCGGCCAAATTGGGCGTGGGGGCGATGGCGGTTTCGCTACGGATGCGGAGCTCGATACAACTAGCGGTATAGCAGTTGATTGTGACGGGAACATTTTCATATCGAGTGAGTGGGCCAACACCATTCGGCGTATCGATGTAAGGACGGGTGTTATAGAGACTTTTGCGGGGCTCAACGCTCGACATTACCCGTCTGAGTCTGGGATCAATAGGCCCAGCCTCCAGGGGATTCAAGGCACAACTTTCGGTTGGGAGCCCGGCCTGAGCCTCAAAGGTTACCACGGTGATGGCGGACCTGCGTCAGCGGCGTCGTTTTACCATCCTGAGCATCTGGCATTTGACTCCGTTGGGGATCTTTACGTTTGTGATAATTCTAACAACCGCGTTCGCAAGATCGAGATGGAAACAGGAATCATAACGACGATTCTCGGCAACGGACAGCCGGCGTCTAACGGTGATGGTGGCTCAGCTATGGAGGCGAGCACCAATATGCCAGATGCCATCTGCATCGATATCCACGACAACCTTTACGTTTCCGAAAAGCACGGCTTTCGTGTCCGCAAGGTTGACGCGGTTACTGGGACAGTCACGACCCTAGTGGGGACGGGGATGCCCGGATATGGCGAAGAGGGACTCCCCGGTACCGAGACGGCTTGCAATTCGTGTGAGTCAGGGTTGTGGGCTGACCCCGACGGAACGGTCTTTTGGAGCGACTGCTCCGGCAGGGTTAGATGCTATGACGGAGAGACACGCATTGTTACGACTGTTCTGGGTGGAATAGGGGTTGGAGATGGCGACTTCGCTTCCGAAGCGTACCTGTCTGGGCCAGGTGGAATCTCGATCGGGCCGGGAGGGGATGTCTTCTTCGCTGATATCTGGAACCAGAGGATTAGGGTTATTCGTGAGGCAACCAGGTTAATTGATACTGTTGCCGGTAATGGGGCCAGAGCCAATGGTGGCGACGACGGTCCCGCACTCGAAGCGTCCCTTGGCAGCCCGCATGACGTTTCGGTGGATTCTGAAGGCGGAATTGTAGTCACCGACACGCGTCATGGACGCCTACGAAGGGTTGATTGCAACGGTGTTATACGCTCGGTAGCGGGGACGGTGTTTCAATGGGATGGGGGTGAAGATGCGCCTGCTATCGCGACCAGCCTTTTCCACGTTCAGGCCGTGACACACGACGTGAATGGGAATGTCTTTGTGGGCGATGCAATCGGTCGCATACGACGCATAGATGCCGAAACGGGAGTAATGACGACCGTGGCGGGGGTCGGTATTCAGGGTTACGATGGAGATGGAGGGCCAGCTACAGAGGCTCGCATCGGTTCTCCTACGGCAATCGTGTTTGATGACAAAGGCTCACTCTATTTTACAGACTCGGCCTATCATGTGGTGCGACATATCGATACTCAGGGCATAATTACGACCTTGGTGGGAACAGGTGAGCCAGGCTGTTCGCAGGAAGGCACTCCGGCTACTGAAGCCTTGATCAATCAGCCTCGAGGAGTAGCAGTGGGAGTGGACGGATTCGTGTACATATCTGACTCTCTCAACAATCGTGTCTGCCGTATAGGAGAGAATGGTTTACTTATCACCGTTGTGGGCTCAGGCGAAGGTGGCTACTCAGGAGACGGCGGACCTGCTATCCACTCCCGTCTAAATGAGCCCCACGGGCTGTGTTTTTATGGGAATGACATATTGCTAATTAGTGATCATTACAACAACCGGATAAGGGCTGTGCGCCTCGGATGACTCTGCCGTGGTGTTCTCGAGCGCTTAGGCTTTGTTAAATCCACGGATCGACCCCATCTGCTATAAGGGTCGAGATTCGAATGTCTGTGGGCCTATTTTTTCAAGTAAATCGAAAGCATTACTGGATAATGTGCTTGGCGGTATTTATTAAGGCTCACCTGCGTATTCTCCGCTCAACCGAATTTGTAAGCCTGTTCAATATTTTCAGGGGGACTCCCTAGCGCGAAGAACTCGTGCTCTATCCTGTCGTCGTATACATTTACGATACGGAACCCCGACGGGTCCCCTCCCAGCGGGTACCCCACCGAGCTGGTTGCAACAATCTGTAGTTTTCTGAAATAGGAGTAGTGATTTCGGTGCCAATGGCCCGAAAACACGTGCGAGACGCCGTATTTCATGAACAGATCTATTAACACCCGTCTTCGCTTTTTTGGAATGACCAGCCAACTGTCGTCTTCGTCTGGAAAAGTCAGAAAAGGAGGGTGGTGGGTAAAAACGACCATGTGGCGGCTACCGTTTCCACGCGCATCTCTTAGATCTGAAGTCAAAAATTCAACCTGTCGCTCCCATTCGTTCCATACAAGAGAAGGATCCTGGCACACCGTACTATTTATCACTACGAAATGGGAATCTTCGCGGTCAAATGAGTAGACGTCGTCTCCGTACAGTTTGTGGTATCTAGAAAGCGACTCGGGGGTGGGTTGATTGGTGACATCATGGTTTCCCGCCACCCAATACATTGGTATGGTTTTGGACAGAGTGCTGGTAATTCGCATCAGTTCGGTGTACTCGTCCGCAGGATTTTCCTTATCGTTGCACATGTCACCGCACGTGATGACGAATTCGGGGTCTAGCTTGTTTGCGGCGGCGATTGCCATCTCGTATCGAGCGGTCTCGTATTGGAACCCAGTGGTTTTTGGAACTTTGGTAATGTTCATACCCAAGTCAGTCAGACGGTCAAAGCTTGGATTATCGATCCCACTCAATGACGCGTACATTCCGAATTGAGGGTCGGCTAGTTGTATAAAGGAAAAGGCCATCAATTCCTCCATCGATAATCTTCATACAGGCTCACTCTTAAAGATGAGAGTGTGCGGCGTTCAAACCGGATCCCCTTGGCAGGTCCATTTTTTGTCGGTGAGTTGATGGATGCGGATCATCGTTACTGAGTGCCCAAGGAAGATATATTCGGTTATTCTCTATCTCGTTTTGGTACAAAGAAGCGTCAGGAGTTTCCGGCGCTTCCTAGTTCAGAGCATACACTAAAACTTTGATTTAAGCTCAAGCGTTCCAAGTAATTCCAATCTGGTAGAATTGCTCTGGAATATCTTGGGTTCTTATTCATGTTTTATCACGAGGCTTAGTTAGACGGATGGGACAAGTAGATCTGAATTTCGCGCCCTCAGTGCCCGTGTTTGATGCCAATATAGCGTTGGGTCGCAGACACGATAGGCCGGTAACATCGGAGACAGCAGAACAGGCCCTTGCTGAAATGGGAAGAGTTGGGATAGGTCGTGCGGTGGTCTATTCAGCTCATGGTGCTGCTTTCGACGCTCGTGATGGTAACGAATATCTTCTAGATATACTGGGGGACACGTCGGGTCTCGTACCGCAGT